>JAGUYV010000089.1 GCA_020061125.1 bacterium
GAGCAGGATGCGTGCCGGGGTTGCGGGCATGGCGCGCCTCACACCAGTGCCGGGCGGGACGCGGGCGGCGCCCCGTCCAGGAAGATGCGGTGCCAGAATTCGATGTTGAGCAGAATCCAGAGCTTGTGGCCGTGGTCGCGCACTCCGTTCTGGTGCTCGTTCAGCAGGCGGCGCACGGTCACGAGGTTGAACAGGCCGCGGGACCTGGCGCGCGCGTCCGTGAGGTGATCCCAGAGGACTTCGCGCAGGGGGCCGCGGAACCATGAATTCAACGGAACCTCGAATCCCTGTTTGCGGCGGTACAGGATTTCCGGCGGCAGGAAATTCCAGAAGGTCTGCTTGAGCAGGCGCTTGGTGGTGGCGCCCTTGATCTTGAGGCTGGCGGGCGTGGCTATCGCCAGCTCCACAACCTCCTTGGCCAGCAGGGGGCAGCGCACCTCCAGGCCCACGGCCATGCTGGCCCGGTCCACTTTCATCATAAGGGTCTCGGGCAGGTAAGTCAGAAAATCAATGAGCAGTTGCTGATCCGTGAAAGACCGGCTGTTGTTGTCGAAGCGGTCGTAGTAATACTGGAGCACATCCGCGGAATTGTAGCCGGAGAGTTCGGCGGCGAGTTCGGGCGTGTAGAGCACGTTCTTCTCGTGCGCGGTGAAGAAGGCCAGCCAGTTGAGATGGCGCTCGGCGTCGCTCATGGGCGAGAAGCGGGCCATCTGCTCCAGGCGCTTGCGGGCCAGGTTTTCGGCCACGGAATGCGAGGCCATGGAGAACGCGGGCACGAGCAGGTTGCGGCGCACGCCCTCGGGGATGTAATTGTACGCGTGAAGATAGCGGTCGGCCACATAGCGCTCGTAGCCGCCGAAAAGCTCGTCGCCGCCGTCGCCGCTCAACGCCACTTTCACATGCTCGCGCGTGAGCCGCGAGAGGCAGTATGTCGGCAGGATCGAGGAGTCGGGCGTCGGCTCGTCGCAATGCCACACCAGCAGGGGCATGCACTCCAGAAGTTCGCCGCTGGTGACCTTGAATTCCGTGTGATCGGTTCGGAAGTGCTTGGCCACCAGGGACGCGTAATTGGTTTCGTCGTATTCCGGGTCGTCGAAGCCGATGGAGAAAGTGCGCACGGGCTGGTCCGAGAGCTGGCTCATGAGGCCGACCACGGCCGAGGAATCCACGCCGCCGCTCAAGAACGCACCCACGGGCACATCGCCCATGAGGCGGCGGCGCACGGCTTCGCGGATCACCTTTTGGAGCCGTAGCGTGTCCTCGCGCGCCTGATAGAATTTTTCCACCTTGATGGACGAAGCGGACCAGTAGGGGCGCGGATTGTCGTCCCCCACGCCGATAACCTTGTAATGCGCGGGGGGCAGTTTCTTGATGTCGTGGAAGACCGTGTCCTGTCCCGGCACATTCTGGAACGAAAGCAGATGATGCAGGGAGTGGGCGTCGAGGCGGCGCGGCACGGCCGGGTGCAGGAGCAGGGATTTGATTTCGGACGCGAACAGGAACCGGTTCTGTGCGCGGGTGTAATAGAGCGGCTTTTTGCCAACCCTGTCGCGGGCCAGGATGAGGCGGCGGTTGGCGGCGTCCCACAGCGCGAACGCGAACATGCCGCGCAGCTTGAACACGAAGTCGTATCCGTAGGTCTCGTATGCGTGGACCAGGGTTTCGGTGTCGGAGCGGGATTTGAATGTGTGGCCGCGCTTGATAAGATCCTCGCGCAGGCCCTCGAAATTATAGATTTCGCCGTTGAACACCGTGCGCACGGAGCCGTCTTCATTGTCCATGGGCTGCGCGCCGCCCTCGATATCCACGATGCTCAAGCGCGTGTGGCCCAGGGCCGTGAACTGGTCCAGGCGCGTGGCCGAGTGGTCCGGGCCGCGGTGCGCCAGAACCGCGGTCATGGGGCCGATGGCCTCACGGTCCGCGTCATCGAGTCCATTGGGGTTGAATATGCCGCAGATGCCGCACATGCCTTTGGTCCTTTCGCTGCATGGTAAAAACAATCATACCCGAACCGCGCGCCGCTTCACAGGCCGGAGATCAAAAATCGCGCGCGGTCAATTGCGGTTGTCCTTGATGGCGTCCTTGAGGCATTGCAGGACATAGTTCTGCTCGATACGCGAGAGCTGCGGGAACAAGGGCAGCGCCATGGTCTGTTCCGAGAGGCGGCGCGCCACCGGGCATTCGTCCGGCGAAAGGCCGTACTTGGCGCTGTAGTACCCGGTCAAGTGCACGGCGTGCGTGCCCTGGCGCGTGGCCACGCCGCGCGCTTCCATGGCCGCGCCGATGGCGTCCCGGTCGAGCGTGTCGTCCAGAGTAATCACATAAGACTGGAACGGATGGAACGCGTCATCCGGCACGGCCGGGGGCGTGACGCCCGGTACGCCCGCCAGGCGCTCGGTGTAATACTCGGCGCGGCGGCGGCGCACATCTATCACGCGTTCGAGTTTGTCCAACTGGCGCAGGCCCACCGAGGCCTGCAGATCGGTCATGCGATAATTGAATCCGAGCACATCGTAGGCGGGCAGCACGAAGCCGCCGTCGCGGTGCCGTTCGAGGTCGGACACGGACGCTCCGTGCGAGCGCAGCACGCGCGCGCGCTCCGCAAGCTGCTCGTCCGATGTGACCAGCATGCCGCCCTCTCCCGTGGTGATGATCTTGCGCGGGTGGAAGCTGAAGCAGCCTGCGATGCCAAACGCGCCCGCGTGGGTTCCCCCGCGGCGCGCGCCCGCGGCGCACGCCGCGTCCTCTATCACAAATATCCCTTTCTTTTTCGCAACCGTCCGCACCGCGTCCATGTCCGCGACCAGCCCGAACTGATGCACGGGCATGACCGCGCGCGTGCTGGCCGTAATGCGCCGCGCGAAATCCTCGGGGTCTATGGTGTATGAATCCGGGAGCACATCGCAAAACACCGGGCGCGCTCCCGTGTACTCCACGGCGTTGGCCGTGGCCACGAATGTGTAGGACGGCACCACCACCTCGTCGCCCGGCCCCACGCCCAGGGCCAGCAGGGTGATGTGCATGGCGGAGGTGCAGGAGTTGGCCGCCACCGCATACTTCACGCCCGCAAGTTTTGCGAACGCGGCCTCGAATTCCTGCACGCGCGGACCCTGGGACACCCATCCGCTGGCGAAGGCGCGCAGCATGGCCCGGTGCTCTTCGTCCGTGAAATACGGCTTGCTGATCGGTATCTTCATGGCGCCGCCTCCGCGTGCGCGGCCGCGCGGCCGCGCCTTCCTGTTAATGATTTGTATAACGGAGTTTGGGAATTACACAACCGGAAAAGAGAATTAGGCGCAAGAACGCCGCCAGAACGCCTTGAACCGGCGGGCGTCCGCGCCGCGGTCCGGGCTTTCGCAGATCACGCGGCCGCGGCAGCCGAGTTCGCGCAGCGCCGTGAGCACGGCCCTGTAATCCAGCGCGGACTGGTCCGCGTTCATGTGCCGCCGCTC
>JAGUYV010000259.1 GCA_020061125.1 bacterium
GCGGTCGAGGCCGCGTCGCGCGCGCTCGGCCATCTGGACGCCGCCGCGCGCCGCCCCCGCATGCACATCTGGAACATGGCCAAAAGCACGAAGCGCCCCGCGGATTTTCTGCCCCCGGAAGAATAGAGTTTGGTCAGAAGCGTGTTGCCGCGCGATACCTGCGAGCGGCGGGGTGCGGTGACCCCGCCCTGCAATTCCAGCGTTGCTGATAGGGGAACGATGGTTTATAGAACATTTGATTTTCCATCATGCAAAATATCTCGATATTTTCATGCGGCTAATGACCTGTTCAAACATGGCTCCGAGGCCGGGCAGAGGCGGGTTGCCATGCGTCATCTGGGAGCGGCGGGGTGCGGTGACCCCGCCCTACAAATCCAGCGATGCTAATTGGCAATCTTGCGAATTCGTAATAATCGGTTCAGAGGCGCTTATTGATTTTTCCTGTGCCTTTATCCTGCTTCCATCCTGTCCATCCTGCCGATCCTGCTAAACTCGCTTTTCGCAACCATTAACGCCGCTGGCCGCACGAGGCGCAGACGCGCGGCTTTGTGCGCCGCATCCCTGCCGGTTTGCTCCCGGCATGGTGTCAGTAGTTGGTGATTACGAGTTCGCTGATGGGGCCGCGGCCGCCGGTGTTGCGGTTGATCATGCGCGCGGCGGAGACACGGCTGATGGTGAATCCGCGATAGAGGCGTTCAAAAAAGTCGTCTTCCGGATTTTCGTTGCGCGGGTCGGAATTGCTCAACATCTGGAGCGCGCCCGCGCGGTGCGCGCTGCGAAACACATTGGCCAGGCGCCGCTGATCGTCGTCCGTGAAGCTGCCGGCCGCGTACGCCGTGAAATTCGAGGTGGGGTTCAGCGGCCTGTACGGAGGATCGTAGTAAATGAACGCGCCTTCGTCCGCGTAGTCCAGGGCCGCGGTGAAATCCGTGCACAGCAGGGTGGCGTCCCGCAGCAGCGCGGACGCGGCGCGGAGGTTGTCCTGGTCACAGATGCACGGGCAGGCGTAACGGCCGTGCGGCACATTGAAATGCCCGGACCGGTTCACGCGGTACAGGCCGTTGAAGCAGGTTTTGTTGAGGAAGATCATGCGCGCGGCGCGGTGCGCCCAGAGCGGGTCGTAGCCGTCCGCGTGCGCGGCGGGCGACGCGTTGTAGGAGTCTCGTATTTCATAGTAGAAAGATTTCCTGCGGGCTTCGGGGAGCTTGAGATATTCGCGTTCGAGAGAGTCGAGTTCCCCGATCAGCAATTCGGGATCGCGCTGCAAAACCTTGTATGCGAGAATCAGCTCGGGGTTTACATCGCAAAGCACGGCCTCGCGCAAAGAGCACTGCTGTGCTATGTGAAAAAAAACAGCGCCGCCGCCGATGAAAGGCTCGACGTAACGGCGCAGTCGCCCGGCGCGCAATGCGGCGGGGAACATCTCCTCGAACTGATCCAGCAGGCGCCCCTTGCCGCCGGCCCATTTGAGCACGGGCCGCGCGGCTGTGCGCTCGCGCAGGAGTACCATGTTTTTCTGTCCCAAGACTGTGCGCGTCTGCCACCAGGATGGGTGTCTCTTTAGCGCACTTTAATAATCGTAATGTCATCAATAGTATCCGCGCCGGACGCTGACTTTTTGCCTTGTGAAAAAGAATTAGTGAGAAAGGAAGAATTATGCGACGCGCACGGGCGGGCGCTACTGCGTGCCGCGGCGGCGCTTGGGGCCATAGCCGAAGCGTTCGCGCAACTTGTCTTCGGCCTGCTTGTTCTCGCGCTCGATCTGGAACACCTTGTTGAACAGCCGTTCCTTGTCGCGCTCGGTGATGCCGTCGAAGAAGATGCCGGAGCGGATCGGGAAATCGGGCGGCTTGGCGTTGCGCGCCATGCTGTGCCGCACCACCCCGCGCAGATTCTCCATCTGCATATCCTTGAGGATGAAGGTGAGAAACACGACCTGGTCTTTGCGCAGGCGTTCGGCGGTGAGCAGCGCGCACCCGCCCGCGGAGATGTCCACGATGTTGCACTGGGATTCATAGGGCTGTCCGTTTTCGTCCTCGGATTTGCAGGTTCCGATGATGTCGGTTTCCACGCGGATGGCCGTGCGCTTGACCTTGGTGAAGACCTTGCCGCCGCCTGCCGATGATTGCTGTGAAGCAACCGCCGAGGTCTGGCGCAGCAGCGCTTTCTTGCGTTCCTCGGCTTTGCGCTTGAGCGCGGGGTCCGTGTACACGCAGATCTCCGGCACGCCCATGCGGTTGAGCTGCTTGAGCATCTGGTCGGTGAGCACCTGGCCTTTGTCGCCGTACACCACTTCGTTGTGCACCAGGGTGCGCGCGATTTTCATACCCGCGATGGCGTCATTCACATTGATGACTTCCGCGCCCTTGGGCACGGCTTCCACGAACGCGGGTTTGGGCGGCTCGGGCGGCGGCGGGGGCGGCTCCTGCTCCTTGCCCTTCTGGCCCCCCTCTTTGGCCGCCTGCTGTTGCGCGGCCTCCTCTTTCTGGCGCAGGAGTTCGAGGTCTATCCACAGGCGCGCCTTGACCTTGGAGGCCAGGCGTTCCCAGTCGGGCGGCTTGAGCAGGATGTCCAGGGGCCGCGCGGCCCTGGCGGCCATGACTTTTTCCTTGGTCGGCTCGCCGATGAGGATGATGAGCGGGATGTCCGGACTCATGGCGCGCATGTTGCCGATCATGGCCACGCCGTCGCCGTCGGGCATCTCCGTGCAGGCGATGACCAGATGCGGCGCCTCGACCATGAGCGACACCACGGCGTCGGCCGCGGAATTCACGAACTTGAAGTCCACGGGCCGGTCCGGAAGCGCGGTCTGCACGCCTTGCTGGATCTGCTCGTCGGCGTCAATGGTCAGTATGATCTTCTGTTCGTATTCCTGCATAAAAAAACCGCCGCGCGTGCGCGGGCAATGTCCCGGTCTTCATTCAGTCAACTAGGAATAATAACAAAATTCGAACAATGCGGCAATGCGATGCACGATGTGATGCGCGTCACACGCCGGGCAGTTCCTGCGGCGGCTCCGGCGCGGCGCTCCCCGCGCCCGAGTCCGCGGTTGCGGCCAGCCCATCAAGACGCGCGCGGAATTTCTCCACATCCTTGTCCGCGCGCTCGCAGGTCTGCGCCGCGTTGCGGATGTGCTTTCCGAGTACGCCGAAGTTTTGCTCGATGCGCGCGAATTCCCCCCGCAGCCGGTCCAGCCCGGACATGATCTCCCGCGCGCTTTCCTCAATGCGCAGGCCTTTGAGGCCGGTGACCAGCGCCATGAGATATGCGTAAAAACTGTTCGGGGACACGGGGATCACGCGCCGCTTCATGGCGTATTCGCTGATGCTCTTTTCGCCGCCGAACGCATCGTCGCGGATGATGGTTTCGTAGAACACATTCTCCGCAGGGATGTACATGAGCGCGAAATCGAAGGTGCCCTCGTCGGGCAGGATGTATTTGTCCGCGATGGCGGCCGCGTGCTTTTTCACATCCGCTGCGAAGGTGCGCCGTGCCGCGGCGCGGGCCGCGTCGTCTTCGGCAGCCATCATTTTCTGAAAATTTTCCAGCGGGAACTTGGAGTCTATGGGCACCATGCCCTGGCCCAGGCGGATGACCGCGTCCACCACGGCGCCGCTTTTGAAGGCGTATTGCAGCTCAAAGTGAGGGGGCGACAAAATTTGCGCCAGAAGGTCTCCGAGAAACAACTCGCCGAGGTTGCCGCGCAGCTTGGGCGCACGCAGGATTTCCTGCAGGCTGGCGATGTCCTGTCCCACCTCGAACACGCGGCGGTTGACTTCCTCGACGCGGCCCAGGCGGTTCTCGACGCGGCCCATGACCTGGGCCGTGCTTTCGAGGCGCTCGCCCACGATCTTCTGCGTGCCCTGGAGGGTTTCGGAGTTTTCGCGCAGGCGGTCGTTGACCTGCCGGGTGACGGCTTCGAGGCGGCGGTCCATCTGCCCCGTGGCCTCGGCCATCTGGCGGGTGACGGCGTCGAGCTGGCGGTTGGTGGCCGCGGCGCC
>JAGUYV010000155.1 GCA_020061125.1 bacterium
CTCAAAGGTTCTCCATCTTTGTTGAAGGCTTTTGTCCGCCATTCTACGCTGCCGCTTTTTTTGCCTTGATCATTGCATTGCTTTTGCAGAGGTCAATAACTATATTAGTTTTTACAGCAGTATTTTTGGTTGCGATTAGTTCGTCTTGTTATGCAAATGCTGGCACTGTTGGTCTCATGTTTTCATTATTTCATCTTGTCATAGGAAATTTCATTATTGGTTTGATTGAAGGAATTCTTATAAACCGATTTCTCAATGTATCATATTTCAAAGCCGTTTCCGTGATGATTGTTGCAAATTATATGTCAGCCATTGCAGGATTGTTTTTAACAAATGTTTATGCTTTCGATCCTATTGTTTATCTCGCTGAAATATATATCGGTTGGATATACTCTTCCTTTTATCCTTTCATCCGAATCATTTGGTTATTTCTCCCCGAAGCTTTAATGTTTGCACAGACAAGCACATTCTATGGATTATCGGTAGATATGTACAACGCACTTTATTTTATTTATTTTTTACCCATTGTATTCTTTTTTATCACTGTTATGGTTGAAGCCCCTTTCGTTGTCTCCCTGATTCGACATAAAGGTTACCAAATAAGCAGGGTGATGCTTATAGTCATTTTAATTCAACTTCCAACGAATGCTGTGCTTTTTGCAATATACTTAATCTTTTCAAATTTCAGCCTCTATAGAGAAGTGGAAGTGTGCAAGAATTGTATTGTATTCGATGACGAGAAGCAGTATGTGGTACAGTTTACAAACCCATCAGACAAAAACCATTATCAATATGATCTCAACACTGGAAAGCAAACCAAGCTCGAAACAGGAGCAATTGACATTTCCCATAATATCGAATCAAAGTGTATCGGCAAATGTACATATTATACAGAAGTTGGTAGCTGGGCTAATGATGGAATGAGGCTATATGATGCTGAAGGCGAAATAGTGCTACAGGTTGCGTTGGAAACGCCTTCCATAACATTTTTCTGTAGCACTGCCACAGTGATAAATGATAAATATGTCGTTTTTGGTCTTGGCAATCAAATAGCGCTTCTTGACATTGAACATCGTAAAATTCAGAAACTAGCATCTGGAATGAATCCCGAAGTGAAGTCTGTTGGCAATAAGCCTTAAATCACGCCAGTCTCCAAAATTTCAGGCAATAAATACTAATCTGTCAAACAGGTAAACATCCGCACTGTTCCCACTTTCAATAATAGGCCAACAGCGCAGTGTTCTGGAAGTTTGCGATAGGATTCCTTCAACAGGATATATAAGAAAGCCTTTCAGCAATATTCATAAGTAATCATTAAATAATCGTGCCGTCTTTGATCAGCGGTCTTCCGTCCGTGAAGGCGTGCATGGTGCGGCCGCGGACCTTTTTTCCGGCGTAGGGGCAGTTGCGGCCCAGGGATTCGAACTGGTCCGGGTTCACGGTCCACTCCGCGGCCAGGTCCAGGAGCACGAGGTCCGCGGGCGCGCCGGGTTTGAGGCGGCCCTGGGGCAGGCCGAGAATGCGCGCCGGTCCCACGGTCATGGCGTGGATGATCTTTTCGAGCGGAACCGCGCCGGTGAGCGCAAGGTCTGTGTGCAGGACGGCGAACGCGGTTTCGAAGCCGATGAGGCCGTTGGGCGCGTCGTCGAAGCAGTCTTCTTTTTCATGCACGGCGTGGGGCGCGTGGTCGGTGCCGATGGCGGTGATCAGCCCGGCGGCGAGGGCCTGGACCAGGGCGTCCACATGCGCGCGCGGGCGCAGGGGCGGGTTCACCTTGGTGGAGGTGTCGAATGTCATCACGGCTTCGTCGGTGAGCGTGAGGTGGTGCGGGGTGACATCGAAGGTGACATTGACGCCGCGTTCGCGGGCGTGCAGGGCGATGTCCAGCGAGAGCCGCGAGGACAGGTGCGTGAGGTGCAGGTGCGCGCCGGTGAGTTCGGCCAGCACCACATCGCGGGCGACCATGACCTCTTCGGCGGCCGCGGGGCTGGCTTTCATGCCGATGATGGTGGAGACCAGACCCTCGTGCATGACGCCGTCTCCCACGAGCGACAGGTCTTCTTCGTGGGCCATGACCGGGATGCCGAAGATGCGCGAGTATTCGAGCGCGCGGCGCATGAGCTGCGCGTCGGACACCGGGCGGCCGTCGTCGGTCACGGCCACGACGCCCTGTGAAACCATTTCGCCCATTTCCGCAAGCTCCTGGCCCTTGAGTCCCTTGGAGATGGCGCCGGCCACGAAGAGCTTGCCGAGGTTGAGGGCCGCGGCCTTGTTGCGGATGTATTTGACCGTGGAGGCGTTGTCCACGGGCGGGTCTGTGTTGGGCATGCAGAGCACGGAAGTGAACCCGCCTTTGGCGGCCGCGCGCAGGCCGGTTTCGATGGTTTCCTTGTATTCGTAGCCCGGGTCGCGCAGGTGCGCGTGCAGGTCAATGAAGCCCGGGGCCAGGGTGAGGCCGTCCGCGTCCAGGGTGTCGTGTCCCTGGGCGGGCAGATTCTTGCCCACGGCGGCGATGGCGCCGTTGTCCATGAGCAGGTCGCCTTTGCCGGTGTGCGCCCCCAGCGGGTCAATGATGTCCGCGTTGCGAATGAGCAATGACATGATCAGTCTCCTTTTCTTGCCATGAGGAAGAGGATGGCCATGCGCACGACCACGCCGTTGCGCACCTGCTCTTCGATGAGGGACGACACGCTGTCGGCCACATCCGCGGAGATCTCCACGCCGCGGTTGATGGGGCCGGGGTGCATGACCAGGACCTCGCGGTCGAAGTTCGCGAGCTTTTTCTGGCTCACGCCGTAGAGGGTCGCGTACTCGCGCAGGGAGGGGAACATGCTGGCCTTTTCGCGCTCGCGCTGGATGCGCAGCAGGTACAGCACATCGGTCTTGTCGTAGATGTCTTCGAGGCGGTGGTACACATTCACACCCAGGGACTCGACGAAGCGGGGGATGAGCGTGGGCGGGGCCACGAGGTTCACGCGCGCGCCGAGTTTGGTGAGGGCGTAGATGTTGGAGCGGGCCACGCGGCTGTGCGCGATGTCGCCCACGATGCTGACATCGAGGCCCTCGATGGCGCCCTTGCGGCGGCGGATGGTGAACATGTCGAGCAGGGCCTGCGTGGGGTGTTCGCCGGATCCGTCGCCCGCGTTGATGACCTTGAACGGGCCGTAGCGGGACAGCAGCTCGGGCACGCCCGTGTGCGAATCGCGCACGATGATCATGTCCGCGCCCAGGGACTTGATGGTGAGCGCCGTGTCCTTGAAGGATTCGCCCTTGACAGCGCTGCTGGTGGATTTCGAGATGTTGACCACATCCGCGCTCAAGATTTTTCCGGCCAGCTCGAAGGAAGTGCGCGTGCGCGTGCTCGGCTCGAAGAACAGGTTCACAATGACCTTGCCGCGCAGGGTGGGCACCTTCTTGATGTCCCGGTCGAGGATGCTCATGAAGGCTTCGGCCTGGTCCAGGATGTCGGTGATGTCCTGGGCGTTCAGCTCGCGGATTCTGATGAGATTTTTTCCGAGCAAGATTCGTTACCTCCCGGGCGGTTTCTGTGAATGGTCGTCGGAGCGGATGAGCATGACGCTGTCCTCGCCGTCCACCTCGTCGAGGCGCACGAAGACCCATTCGGAGCGCGATGTGGGGATATTTTTTCCCACATAGTCGGGGCGGATGGGCAGTTCGCGGTGGCCGCGGTCCATGAGCACGGCGAGCTGCACGAGCTTGGGGCGGCCCAGGTCCATGATGGCGTCGAGGGCGGCGCGGATGGTGCGGCCCGTGTAGATGACCTCGTCGGTGAGCACGATGCGGCTGTCCTCGACATCGAAGGGGATGTCGGTAATGTGCACCGTGGGCTGGTGGGACAGGTGCGCGAGGTCGTCGCGGTACAGGGTGATGTCGAGCACGCCCACGGGCACCTCGACCCCCTCGATTTCCTTGATGAATGCGGCCAGGCGCCGGGCGATTGGCACGCCGCGCGTCTGAAGCCCCACCAGGGCCAGCTTTTCCGCGCCCTTGTTCTTTTCCAGAATTTCATGCGCGATGCGCAGCAGCACTCGCTTGATGCCCGCCGCATCCATGAGTTCCACGGGTCTGTCCGTCATAGCCGCCCCCAAAATGAAACGGCTCCTCCGCGCGCGGAGAAGCCGTGAATTTTGCGTGCCGTCAGCGTCATGCGGTCTTCCTTTCCGGCCTCTCGGTGCCGGATTAAAAGAATCCCAAGTGTCTGGAGAGGATTATGAAATTTTGCGGCGGGGGTGTCAAGCGCGTCCGCGGGGCGTGCCGCGCCCGCTGCGGCGATTACGCGCGCCATGCGCGGATTTGCTCGGCCATTCTGCGCGAGGAAATTATTTTCATGAACGGGGTTGCTGATGAGAAACCGAAGAATCATGAACGGGGTGCAGTGCAGCGGGGAAGGGGGAGCATGGAGTTGATGAAACGAGCGGGGGGCGAAAAAATCTTGGGTACAGGCTTCGTTTTCCTTGAGGAAAACGACCCAGTCCCCGAATTTTTCGCATCCTTGCGAAATAAGAGACTAATGGACGAAGTGAGATGTGACAAAACAAATACAGCTACAACATATCTTTCAAGCCCGCCAAGCCAGCCATTCCGAACCTGGACATTAAGGAATCTATTAATGAATCAATAGAAAAAGCCCGCTGCACCAATGCGTGCGCTTGGCGGGCTGTATTCTGGCCAAATCTATACCCGCTGCTCACAGGGAAACCCTGTGGCGCGCGTCAAGGCATCATGCCGACCGATCAAACCTCGATGGACAATGCAGGGCTGAACTGAAACGCGGAGCGCGTGACGGTCCGGCAGTGCTATTTGACCAGGTGATCGTTGATGAGCTTTGTCAGCTCGAACATGCTGACCTGTTTCTTCTTGCCGAACAGGCCGCTCAACTTGGCATCGGCGTTGATCATGCGCTTGTTCTTGTCGTCCTGCAGCTTGTTCTTCTTGATGTAAGCCCAGACCTTCTTGGTGATCTCGGTGCGGGGGATGGCCTTGTCGCCGACCACCGCCGCCAGGGCCGCATCGGGCTGCTGGGGTTTCATGAACGCCGCGCTGGGTTTGCGCTTGACTTTGGCTTTCTTTGCGGGAGCCTTTTTGGCCGGAGCTTTTTTGGCCGGGGCCTTCTTGACCGCCGCTTTCTTGGCCGCAGGCTTCTTGGCGGCCGCTTTCTTGGCCGGAGCCTTTTTGACCGCAGCCTTTTTCTTGGGAGCGGCTTTCTTCTTAACTGCCATGTGACGCCTCCTTCTGGAATTTACTTTTTCTTGGCGACCGCTTTTTTCTTGGCGGGCGCTTTTTTCGCGGGAGCCTTTTTGGCCGGGGCTTTTTTCGCCGGAGCCTTCTTGGCGGCCGCTTTCTTGGCCGGGGCTTTCTTCGCCGGAGCCTTCTTGGCGGGCGCTTTTTTCGCCGGGGCCTTCTTGGCCGGGGCTTTTTTGGCCGGGGCCTTCTTGGCGGGCGCTTTCTTGGCTACCTTCTTTTTGGCCGGAGCCTTTTTCGCCGCCGCTTTCTTGGGAGCCGCTTTCTTTTTGGCTACCATGTGATACCTCCTTTTAATAAAAGTTTTTTATTTTTGCTAAAAACGCTCAAAATCTTCAAACGCCGCCAAAGTATTTCAATGTTGCCATTCTATATTATGTTGTGATTATACCAAAAATGATCACCGTCAAGTCAAGTGTCTGGAAAAATTTTTTATATAAAGGGTTTTTTGGGATTTGGACAGTTTTCCACAATGGGCTTGAGTATAGTCACAGGTAGGCGATATGGGTCCCGAAAAATGTATCATTTTGTGATCATTGGGTACATATTTGTTCCGGCACGATTTTGTTATGTTTTCGTTTGACCGCCTATTAGATCGGGTTTCCGAAAAAAGGATGGCGCGGAGCAATCCCGTCTCGGGCCGCCGAGCCGGTCCATCCGGGCCGCGGTTTCATGCCCGCATTCCGCGCTCCTTATCGGAGCGCTCCGTGCTCTCTTGTGTGCCGGTTTTTTTGTGCGCCGCCCGCGCCCATTTTTGCGCCATTATTATCATTATTCAATGAAATGCTAATATCATCATTTATTATGCATATATTAAAACATTATACATTTAGTACATGATTCACTATGTAAATTAGATATAATTACATTTGTGAATTAACTGATATATTATAAACAATCAATTAAATGATGTGGAAATGGGGAGCATTCGCGGGATGGGGAGCGATTAGAGTCCCTGATTCGGGTTCGTGCGCATGCGATTCGGGGGCGGTCTGATGTCCCGCAACATGCGCACGGCGCGCTACCCGTGGCGGGCGCGCCTCGGCCATGGCGCGGCCTGAAATTATATTTTCAGAAACAGTAATTCATTGCCATCATAATGTGTATTAGCGTCATTTCATTCAGTAATAACTTTCAAGGGAGACAAAAAGAAACTATTGCAGATTCTTAAAACACGAAAAATCGCACATTCGCCAAGGGAAAGATTGTGTCTGCGACTGACGGCCGCTGGCGTTTGAAAGGCTTGAGCGAAAAAATATTTTTCAAAATTTTCCTGATTTTCGAGGAATTCGGCCAGCGGCGAATCTTTGCCGGGCGATTTCGCAGCCATGATCACCAGTTCATTTCCGGGACTGCGCACAAGCCGCGATTGTGGTACAATACACCATTTCCCGCACAAGCGGGACAGGCCGCTCGGGAGGGCATGCACACATGATAAAGACGCGCATCACGGAAATGCTTGGAATCGAATATCCGATTATACAGGGGGGCATGCAATGGCTGGCGTGCGCCGAGCTTGCGTCCGCGGTGAGCAACGCCGGAGGGCTGGGCATCGTGACCGCGCTTTCGTTTCTGTCCCTGGACGAGATCCGGCAGGAGATCCGGCGCATGCGCGACATGACTGACAAACCCTTCGGCCTGAACATCTCCATGCTGCCGATATTTATCCCAGGGGAAATGACCTCAAGAATTGTGGATCTGCTTATAGAAGAACAGGTGCCGGTTGTGGAAACCGCGGGCCGCAGTCCCGAGGAGTTTGCGCATCGCCTCAAGGAGGGCGGAGTCAAGCTGATTCACAAGGTTCCCGCGGTGCGGTTTGCGCAGAAGGCCGAGCGCATCGGCGCGGATGCGGTCACGGTTGTGGGCTTCGAGTGCGCGGGGCATCCCGGAATGGACGATGTGCCGTCGCTGATTCTGGTGCCCAAGGCCGCGGAGAGCGTGAGCATACCCGTGATCGCCGCGGGCGGGTTTTGCGACGGCAAAGGGCTTGTGGCCGCGCTGGCCATGGGCGCCGAGGCCATTCTCATGGGCACGCGTTTCATGGCCAGCAAGGAAGCGCCCATGCACGAGAATTGCAAAAAGTGGATGCTGGGCGCCACGGAGCGGGACACGCGCATCGTGGAGCGCTCGATCCGCAATCCCTGCCGGGTCATCATCAATGAAGCCAGCGACAAGGTTGTGGAACTCGAAGCGCGCGGCACCACGCTCGAGGAGCTGCTGCCCATCATCAGCGGCAAGGGCGGCCGGGCCGCGTACCAGAGCGGCGACCTGAATGCCGGGATCATCGCCTGCGGCCAGGTGGTGGGCCGCATTCACGAGATCAAATCCTGCGCCGAAATCATCCAGGACATCGTGCAGGAGGCCCAGAGCATCACCGGCCGCCTCGGAGGTTTGTTTCAACAAGGGAATTGAAATTTTCACGATTTGGAGCGATAAATAATCAGATTGTAACAACTATCTGTCAATTCGGACATTCGGGGTGACGGGCGCAGTGGCCAGGCCAGACCTTGACATCATCATCCACAGCCTGCACGAATCTGTCATATTCTATGGGCCGGACATGGCCATCCAGTGGGCGAACCGCACGGCCATGGAATCGCTGAATCTGACCGAGCAGGATATGGTGGGGCGCCGCTGCCATGAATTATGGTACGCGCGCGATGATTACTGTCCCGGCTGTCCGGTGCGCAAGGCTCTGGAATCGGGCGAATTCGAGCAGGGCGAAATCACCACACCGGACAAGCGCGTGTGGCTGGTGCAGGCCACGCCCGTGCGCGGCGACGACGGCAGGGTGCAGGGCATCGTGGAGGTGGCGCTGGACATCACCCGCCACCGCGAAGCCGAGGAAAAGCAGGCCCGCGCACAGGCCATGGACGATCTCATCAACGCCATGATCGATCCGGTCATCGTGTTCACCACAAACGGAAAAACCGTATACGCGAACCGCGCGTTCTGCGAAGTGTTCCAGTTGGAGCTTCGGGATTTCATGGGCAAGAATTTCACCATGATCCCCGGATTTCAAAACCAGCGCGCGGACGAGATCATGCGGTACACGCCCCTGTTCCGGGAAGCCGCCATGGAGGGGCGCAGCGGTCCCATCGAGCTGCCTATCGTGCGGCTTGACGGGTCCGAGGTTCACATGAGCGCCACGGCCGGCGCCATTCGCGACGAAAAGAATAAAATTACGCACATCGTGGTGTCTCTGCACGATATGTCCCGGCGCAAGCTCGTGGAGCGCGAACTCAAGAACCGCCAGGCGGCCCTGGAGTCAACCTTGAGCGCCACTGCCATTGTGGGCGAAGACGGGAAGGTGAACTGGGCGGACGACGCGTTTCTGCTGTTGTGGGACCTGGAGAGCAACGATGATGTGCAGGGCACGCCCGTGAGCGGATACTGGCAGGATCCGCAGGATGCGGTCCGCGCCATGGAAGCGGCGATCGAATCGGGGCAGTGGCAGGGGCGTCTCACCGCAAGAAAGCGCGACGGAAGGAATTTTCATGCGAGCGTTTCCGTGCTCATTTTGAACAATGTCCAGGGCACGGTGTGGGATGTGTCAGTAATAAAGGATCAATAAATAAAGGTCGCCCAATAACGGTAACTCTATAAATCAAAATATCCGGGAATGGCTTTGAGGATTTGCAGGGCGCGCGCGGGCGACCCGATGTTCTTGATCGTGCGCAGCATGTAATCCGGCCGCAGATAGAATTCGAGGCGCGCACGGCGCACGAAATGCATGACCTTGCGCGCGGGCAGCGCCGGCTGGTTCAGCACATAGCTGGTGAAGTCCACGCGGGACCAGTCTTTTTCGGATACAAGCCCCTGCTCCACGCATTGCGTCCAAAGCGGCGTGCCGGGGTAGGGCACCACCGGGTAGAAGTTGGCGTAGTCCGGGTCGAGCTTGAGCGCCAGGTCACGGGTGCGGCGCAGGGACTTCATGGTTTCGCCGGGGTAGCCGAACATGAAGAAAACAAACGACTGGATGTCCGCATCGCGCAGGGTGCGCACTGCGTTTGTGAGTTTGGAGTAATCCAGCTTCTTGCCCATGCGTTCCAGAGTGGCCGGGTCGCCGGACTCGGCGCCCATGCTCAACACACGGCATCCGCTGCGCCGCAGCAGACGCGCGTATTCCAGATCCGCAATGGCTTCGGGCCGGGTGTTGGAAATCCATTGAATATCCAGCCGGTCCGCGATGATGCGCTCTGCCAGCGCGCGCATGGTGCGCGGGTTGAACACGGCCGTGTCGCCCCAGAAGTAAAAAAACGACACCCCGTATTTCTGCTTGATATGCTTGATTTCCGCGATCACGCGATCCGCGGTTTTCTCGCGCACCGGTCCCGCGTGCGTGAGCGGCGCCACACAGAACTCGCAGTGATACGGGCAGCCGCGGGATAGTTCCACGAGAAGGAACCGCTCACCGAACAGGGGCACGCGGTAGCGGGACAGGTCGAACCGGCTCCAATCCGGAAAGGGCATGGCGTCGAGCGCGTCGCCTGGCGCGCGGGGCGGGTTCACGGCAACGCCGCCCCCGGGGTTTCTGTACGCCAGGCCGTGCACGCGCGCAGGCGCCTCGCCCCGCGCCAGGGCCAGGCAAGCCTGTTCGGGTTCGCCGATGAGCGCGTAATCCAGGCCGGAGAATTCCTCGAGGGTCTGCGCGGGAATGCCCGAAGTGTGCGGACCGAACGCCGCTGTTGCGGCGCCGGTTTTCTCCTTGAGTCCGCGTGCGAATTCCATGTCGCGGATGATGGTGGGCGTGCATGTGGGCATGAGGATCAGGCCGGGGGAGAACCGGTTGCCGCGCATGCGGTCCGCCGCGCGCGCGGCGCTGGAATGTTCGAGCGCGAGGAACGGGATCCGGTTGTCTCGGAACAGGGCGCACAGCAGCGCCGGGGTAAGCGGCGGTTTCAGCGTGCCCAGCACCTCGCGTTTTTCCTGGCAGCGCATTTCGCGCGTATATTCCTGTCCCCGGGGGTCCGGGGGGATGATGATCAGCGTGTTGTGCAATGTCCGGTTCTCGATACTTTCCGCGTGCCTCGTTTATGATAGAAATTTTATCCCAATGAACGGAAAAGGGAAATATGAGCGTGTAGCGAGTAGGGAAAAGCAAATGCAGGGTGCAGCGGGTAGGGTGCAGGGTGCAAAGCGGAGCCGGAAAATGATTGCCACGGCGTCCACGGAGGGACACAGATGGTGCGGCCTGCGGCCGCGCACCCTCTAATCCTCCGTGTTCTCCGTGCCTTCGCGTCTCCGCGGTGTCTTTCCTCTTTTGCCTTTGCCGGAAGACGGACTACTGATGCGTTTACCGGGAAGATGCGGACAGATCCATGAATGCAAGGAAGTTGTTGAACATGCGGCGGTAGCCGCCCGAGGCCACCACATCCGCGGCATAGGCTGCGAGCTTGCGGGGCCGCAGGTAGAACTCGCGGTAGGCTCGCCTGCGGATTTGGTCAAGCTCCGCGGCCGTGAAGTTTTCCGTGTGGATGATGGGGAAGTTGTGATAATTGAACTGGTCCCAGTCCGTGGTTTCGAGGTAGCCTTTTTGTTTGGCGGTTTCGAACAGGTCCGAGCCGGGCAGGGGGATGAGCGTGGAGAAAAAGACCCACGAGGGGTCGAGCGCGATGGCGGTGTTCACGGTTTCGCGCATGGTTTCTCTGGTGTCGGCGAAGTGGCCGAGGATGAAAAATCCCTTGGTGCGCACGCCGTGCTTGTGAATGAGTTTGAAGGCGCTCTTGAGCGTGTCGAGCCGCACTTTTTTCTTGATGGAGTCGAGGACCACATCGCTGCCGCTTTCGATTCCTATCTGGAATTCCACGCAGCCCGCGCGTTTCATGAGCGCGATGAGGTCCTCGTCCAGGCAGTCGGCGCGCGTGAGGCACGACCACTTGATCGGCATTTTTTCGCTGCTGATGCGGTTGCAGAATTCTTCGACGCGAGCGCGCTTGAGCGTAAAGGTGTCGTCGTAGAAAAAGATGAAGGAAATATCGTGGTCGCGGATCAGGTGGCGGATTTCCTCGAAGGTGTTGTCCAGGCTGCGGTCCCGCTCTACGCCGCCCCAGACGACATGCTGTGCGCAGAACGCGCATTTGAAGGGGCAGCCGCGCGAGGTGAAAAATGTGGTGAAATTCCTGTTGCGCATTTTGTAGGGGTAGTGGTGTTCGTAGAGGCGCATGGGCAGCAGGTCGCGGGCCGGGAAGGGCAGGGAATCGAGGTCGTTGATAAGCGGCCTGCGCGAGTTCTCGATCACGGTTCCATTGTCAAGAAAAGACAGGCCCTGGACGCCGCGCCAGTCGCGGCCCGCAGCCAGGCATTCGAGGAGTTCGTGGAATGTGAGTTCGCCCTCGCCCTGGATGGAGGC
>JAGUYV010000270.1 GCA_020061125.1 bacterium
ATGCGCCACCGGCGTCACGGCCCCGCAATCCTGGCATTCGTACTCGCGAACAGGCATGGCTTCTCCTCATTATCATTATAGGTCCAACCAATTCCGGGCGGCAATGCACTTTGTTGGGTTCTTCAATACAGTCTGTTTGAAGATATGCTATATAATAAAGTGACAATTCGACCAGTATGCGAGGTGGCGGCATGAAAATCACGGCAGCGGTTGTGCAGATGACATCCACCACGGACAAGAAGCGCAATCTCGAGGCCGCGGTGGAGCTGGTGGACCGAGCCGCGGGCATGGGCGCGGAAATCGCGGCCCTGCCCGAGAACTGGCTGTACATGCGCGGCCCCGGCGACCGCGCACCGCGCGGCGTGGACCTCGAAGGCAAGGAATTGTCCGCACTGCGAGACCTGGCGCGCACGCGCGGCATCTATCTTCTGGCCGGAACCGTGCCCGAAACCATCAAGGGCAGCAAAAAGGTTTACAACACAAGCCTGCTGTTCGGCCCAAACGGCGGCGTTCTGGCCAGGTACCGCAAAATCCATTTGTTCGACATCACGCTCACGGGCGGGGAAACACACAAAGAGAGCGCGGCCGTGAAGCCAGGCGCCAAAACCGTTGTGGCGCGCACACGGTTTATGAAGGTTGGGCTTTCGGTGTGCTATGACCTGCGGTTTCCAGAGCTATACCGCCGCATGGCCATGAACGGGGCGCGCCTGTTCTTCATTCCCGCGGCATTTACCGAACGCACGGGCCGCGACCACTGGGATGTGTTGCTACGCGCGCGCGCAATTGAGAATCTGTGCTTCGTGCTCGCGCCCGCGCAGTATGGGGCCAACACCGCCAGCCGCGTAACTTATGGCCGAAGCGCCATCATTGACCCCTGGGGCGTTGTGCTGGCCCGCGCTCCGGATATGGAAACTGTGGCTCTGGCGGAACTGGACCTGGATTACCAGGAACGCGTGCGTTCGGATCTGCCCTGCCTGGAACACGCGCGCAAATGGCTATCCGGCCAGTAATGTGCACAGCACAAGCATTTTTTTGCACTATCCGCAGCACGCTTCACAATTCCCATGATTTCACGATTCGGAAATCCCTTTTATTCAAGCCCTTTTTCAGTTTTGTTCATTTTGACGCCAATGGCATATTTTTTGATCACATAAAATATCAAATCATGGCGTTGCCATGGAACCGCTACAATGTAAGTGGAGACAGTGCAAAATATAAATTGAACTATATTTTTTTACAATTCGTGGTATAATGCGATCAGGAGGCATGGCGATTATCAGGAGGTCTCCCATGAAAAAACTGTATGCAACACTCACGCTGCTGATGGGTGTTTGCCTGTTGCCGTCCATGGCCATGGCCGAAGGCACGGTGGGCAGCGTGTTTCTGCTGGTGGGTACGGACGCCCGGTGCGAAGGCATGGGCGGCGCGTGCATCGCCACGGTCAAAGGTTCTCCGGCGGTTTCCTACAACCCCGCGGCCATGGCCGAAAGCTCCGGCCAGTCCGCCAGTTTCATGCACAATGAAACCGTGCTGGATTTGAGCCAGGAATACATTTCCTATGTGAGCAGCTATGGCGGAACCGCCTGGGGCGGCAGCCTTATTTATTACGATATGGGTTCCCAGCAGCGCTACACAACCGACAACTTGTCCAGCGGATCGTTCAGGCCCAAGAGCTACGCGTTCACCATCGGATACGGCAAACAGGCCAACAAACAGGTGTCATGGGGCCTGGCCGCCAAGTATGTGAAGGAAGAAATTGACGACGCCGCGGGCACGGCCTTCGCCCTGGATGCGGGCCTGCTCTACAAGCCCTCGAATTCCAACTGGCGCTTCGCGGGCGTTTTGAGCAACTTCGGCACCAAAATCAAAGTGGGTTCGGTTTCCGATCCCCTGCCCCTCACCTTCAAGGCCGGCGCCGCGTACACCATGCCCCGCATGCCCCTCACGCTCACCACAGATGCTTACTTCATCAAAAACGCGGACCCCGAATACCACTTCGGCGCCGAGTATTTGATCTCCAATTACATCGGCGTGCGCGCCGGTTACAATTCGGACGACGACCTGGACAACGGGTTCACCTTCGGACTCGGGTTCTACCAGCAGCAGTTCGGCGTGGACTATGCCTATATCCCCATGGGCGTGTTCGGCGATTCGCACCGGTTCACTCTGTCCGCGAATTTCTGACGCCGCAGACTCTCACGAAAAATACAAAAACAGGCGCCCCTTGCAAGAGGGGCGCTTTTCGTTGCCTGTTTTTTTCCCCCGTGTGTATAATTATCTAATGCACAGCCCGCGCGTCGCGCCCGGAATTCTCCTTGCCGCACTGGCCGCGTTTTTGTTTGCGCCATCGTCCGCCATGCGCGCGCGCGCGGCGCAGTCCCCGGCTTTTTATTCCAACATGATTATGGATTTCAACACGGGCAAGCCCGTGTTCGTGCAAACGCCAGACGGCGATGTGTCCGGCCGCCTGTATGATCTGGCGCCCGGGGATCGCCGCATTCTGGTCGTGCCTTCGCGCGTGGCTGCACCCCTGGCCGCTTACACCGGAGTTCTGGACGCGGACCGCAACGCCACGGATTCAAGCGGCATGCTCCGCGCCCTGGGCGCGGCCGCGGCCATCGAACCCCTGTCCATGCCCTACTTCGAAAATCTTCTCCAATCCGCTCCGGACCAGGCTCCGCAGTCCGGCCCCGCTCCGCCATTTGGACAGTCTCCGCAGGATCAAGACGGGGACCGGCAGGATCGAAAAATCAAATTCGACATCCGCGGCTACCGCTACATCAAATTCCGGCAGTACAGCTCATCGGGGGATTCGCAGACATTTCTCTCGCAGAACGGGCTGTTCACCTACGGCGACACCATCGAGCAGGGCACCAGCCTGCAAATCTCGGCCAAGCGCGACGACATCGAGCTTTCTGGAACCATCAACGAGCTGCCCCTGCAGGAGCGCGACCTGGCTTTCGACATCCTCTACGGCGCATACGGCGTCAAACTCGGCGACTTCAATTCCGAATTCAAAGGCGGCACGCTGGCCTCGCTCAACAAGCGCATCACCGGCGCAGAAATCCTCTACGAATCGCCCAAATACGATTTCGGATTCGTGTCCTCGCAGGCGCGCAGCCAGCCACGCACCATCAGTTTCAACGGCAACAACACCCACGGCCCCTACGACCTGAACACCTTTGAAATCGTGGCCGGCAGCGCGCAGGTGCTGCTCAACGGCCAGCCCATGCCCGAACACATGTACGATCTCGATTATTACGCGGGCCAGATCTCCTTCTGCTCCACCACCCTGCCCCCGAAATGCACACCCATAAAAACCTCGGACACCGTGCAGGTGACCTTCGAGCAGAAGCTGCTGCTGTCACTCACCGCAGGCAATCTGCAGGGTTTCAGCGGAGCGTACAAACTGCCCGGGCAAAAAGGAAAAATCGGAATGGCCTGGCTGACGCAGGAGGCAAACCGCGCCGCGCAGAGCGCACGAAGAAACAACACGGAAACCTTCTCCGGAGCGCAACTCCTGGCCCAGGGCGCGACCGAGGAACAGCAGCGCATCATTTTCCTGGACCCGCCCAACAGCCGTTTCACCTCCGCGGGACTCGAATTCATCGTCAGAAACACTGTGACCGTGCACAGGAACGGACAACTCCTGGATCCGGTTTCAGATTTCAGCATCCCCTACAGAGGCTACGCCTCGGGCCGCATAGACCTGGCGCAGACGCCCTCTACCGCGGACTCGTTCACGGTGAATTATTCCTATTATGTGGATGACTTCATCAATGTAAGCCAGCAGGAGGAAATCCGCGAAACCGGGGACATCGTGTTCACGCTCCAGCGCTCGCAGGTGTTCGCTGGCTCCGAGGTCGTTCACTACTGCACCAACCCCACCTGCACAGGCCCGGATCTCCTGTCCCCCGGCCCGGCCGCGGATTATGAAATTGACGAAACGAACAACACGCTCATCATTCACTCCGTGAAACGCCCGAACGAGATTGACGGCGCGTTCCTGCAAATCACCTACTACTATGTGCCCTCCGAAGCGCCCGAGGCCACGGACTTCGATCACACCGTGCGCAACATCTTCGGCGCATACAAGATCGGCGGCAACACAAGCATTGAATTCGAAAGCGCCACCAGCAACAGCGACGCCGCTAAAACGCCCATCCAGGTCATGAACGAAGTCGTGGCGCGCCCGGCCGCGGACATTACCTGCCCCGCCACGCTCACTCCCGCGCCCGAATGCCAGTACATTCTGGCCAACACCAAAATCGAGGAAAACTCCGAATCCATCCGCATCAACAACAACCCGATCACCCTGCGCCGCGGCGCGGACTACACCCTCGACGCCGACACCTCGCGCCTCACCTTCACAGGAGGCGTCACCATCCCCGCGGGCGCCGTGGTGTACGCCAACTACCGGTACAATCCCGACATAGATCTTGGCCTGGTCACCGGCAACGCCACGCGACTCACCGCGACCACCAAACTGCGCAACATCTCTCTGACCGTTTCAAAGCACGGCGCCGACCCCTTCTTCGCGCCCATCGGCGGCAACACCACCCTCGAAACCAGCCGCCTGGACACCACTCTGTCCTTTCCTGTTTCAGAAACGCTCACCATTGACGCCGTGCGCTCGAAATTCAAAACCGCGGAAGACATTTACGAAACCCACAACACCACCACACGCGACAACACCACGCGCATCACCTGGTCCCCGGGCGGCCGCTCCTGGCTCCAGAGCGCGGCCTGGTCCTTCGGCGGCACGGACACAAGCGACGACCGCCCCACGCCGGCCACGGACAACACGCGCCGCACGCGCTCCCTGGAATTCGACATCCTCGTCCCGAAGTTCAAGAACATGAAGTTCAACACCTCCTTCGGGTCCGAGCAGTACACGGACAACACCGCGCTCACGGACAACACGAAATCCTCGTTCAGCAACATGGCCCTTTCCTACAAGCCCCGCAACGAACTCTCCCTTGACCTCACCATCCAGAAGACCGGCGTGGACTCGACAGGCCCCACGGGAAACAATTCGAGCGCCAACACCGCGCGCAGCATGCTCCTCACCTGGCAGCCCGTTCCTCTCATCACGCTGACAGCGGACATCAACTCGCAACACCAGGCAAACTCCAGCGCGGACATCGAGGACACCACCATAGACACCACCACCGTGCGCCTCACCACGCTCCCCTTCTGGAGAATTCGCGTGTTCACCTATGGTCTCACCCAGCAGGACCGGCCCAGCCAGTTCACGGGCGGCACCCAGAGCAATGTGCAGAATGTCTCATTCACCACGGACGCGGGCAACGGCGTCTCCATTACGCCCACGCACACCATTTCCAGTTCCTCCTCGGCTTACACCTCTTCCAAAACCACGCTCGATTCCATACGCGTGGAATACCTGCCTGCGGAGCAACCCTGGGAAGCCTCGCTTCTCACGGAAACAAGCGGCACCAGCAGCCTTTCCTCAACGGCCGCGCAATCCAACACGGACACGAACCGGCTTTCCTGGGATCTCAAATACAAATTCACTCCCTACACCAGCATCCTGTACCGCAACAGCAACAACAGCACGACGCACAGAAGCGAAACGATCTCCACGAACTCCGAACAGCGCCACACATTCCAGTTCGAGCACCAGGTCCAGAACAAATGGGTCCTGCGGGCCAGCTACATCCTCTTCGACCGCAGCGCCGTGTTCGACACTTCCGAGCGCAACTTGGAAATCAATTCCGAATACCGCCTGTCGGAAATTCTTTTCTGGAACTTCAATTACCGCATCATAGGATACGACTCCCCGCAGCGCCCGGAAACCAGCCACGACGGCCAGATCCTCGAAACCGAACTCCGGCTTCAGTTCTGACATGAAATAGCCAATGACAACCGGGTGATTTATGCTTTGCGATGGACTTGCATTAAAACGCGCGCGCAAAAAGTCCGAGGATTACGCCCAGCCCTTGAGCCAGATGGTGATCACCAGCAGGCTGGCGAAGGCGATGATCACGAGCGACCGCGAGAAAATGCCTTCGGCGCGCTCACGGCCCGAGTTTTTCCAGGTTTCATCGTAAAGCGCGTCGTCCGCCAGGTATTCGCCGGGGATGAAGAATCCAAATGCGTGATCAATCGAGCAGATGGCGCGCTGGATGTCGCAGTGCCGCTTGTAGTTTTTGATCAGGTGGTAGCACTGCATATTGGCGATGACGATGACGAGCACGGTGGCCAGCGCCCTGGCCGCGCCCGAATTGAGCGCCTGCCGCAGTCCGGGATGATACAGCACAAACACAATGCCCAGGGTGTAAAACAGCACGGACACCCCACCGGTCACAAACTCCGAGCGACGCCGGTACAGCAGTTCCTGCTTGTGCGCATTGTATGCCGTGGTCAGAATCTGAACCTTGTCCATTTCCATGCCCGCGGGGCCTCCTCGGCGACAATATGTTCGTGGATACAAATTTTCATCATCCTATAACAACCATGCAACATTGGCAAGCCCCTCGAAAGGGCGCGGAAATGTCCCGGGAGCCGCCACGGGATCCCACCCGCGCAAGGGAGATCCCGGCCGTTTGCGAGGCCGGTTTGATATTCGACCGCAAACCGGCGCCGCGGACTTTCGGCCGCGCTGTTGACGAACCCGCCGCAAATTGCGGATAATGTACGGGGAATTCTGATAAGAAGGCATTATGGTCGAGCTGCTCAAAAAACGCTGGTTCCAGGTGGTGGGCACAATCGTGCTCCTGGCCGCGTTTTCGGTTGTGTATTACAAATTCACAAACAAGAAGCCCGAGGAGCCGACGAATCTGATAGCCGATGTGTGCGGCGAGAAAATCACGCGCCTGGAATTCCAGACCCATGTGCGCCGCCGCACCCAGCGCGTGTACCAGAAAGAAGGCATGCTCCGCGGCTCCGACCAGTTCAGCATCCGCCTTTTCGTGTTCCGCTCCCTGTTCAACGATAAGCTGCTCAACAAGATCGCCCGTGAGATGAAGATCGAGGTCAAACCCGAAGAAATTGACGAGCGCATCGCACAGATAAAAGAACAACTTCAGCACCCGGACAAGGATTACGCGTTCAGCCTGTTCCTGGAAATGGGCGGGTACGGGCACGGCCCCGAGGCCATGGGCCAGTTGCGCGAAGACCTGCGCCTGGAAATTCTGGAGCAGAAAATCGCCGACGCCAAGTTCCCCACGGACAGCGCGGAGTTTGAAATTTCCGACAGCGAGCTTCAGGATTACATCCCCACCAGGCGGCTGCAGCAGATTTATTTTGCCATAGACCCCTCGCGCACCCTGTCGCAGGACATCAACGAAGCCTCGGCCAAGATGATGGACCGCGCGGACGAAGTGTACGCAAAAGCCGCGGCCAACCCCGCGGACCAGGAGCTTTTCGGCACCCTGGCCATCCAGTATTCCATGGAGCCGCAGGCCGCGGCGCGCGGCCACATCGGCTGGGTCAGCAAGGGTATCGTCACCGCCAAATTCTGGGAAAATGTCAAAAACCTGGAGCCGAACCAGATTACGCGCCCGTTCATCTCCGAGGCGGGCATTCACATCGTGCGCTGCGTGGACACCGCGAATCCCGGCGACCGGCTCTATGAAACCTACAAGGATGTCATCCGCTTCCGACTGCAATTCAAAAAACAGAAGGCACGGTTCGCGGCCTGGTTCACCGAACAGATCACCAAGATGCACGACCAGGACTGCGTCAAGGTTTACGACGACTATCTGTTGGCCGTGCGCTACGAGGCCGAGGGCAAGATAGACAAGGCCATCGAGCACCTCAAGAACGCCGCGCGGCAGGAATCGCAGAATCCCTATTACCAGGTTCACATCGGCAAACTGCTGGCGCGGCAGAACAATCGCGAGGACGCGCTCATGGCCTTCCGCAAAGCCACGGAGATGGCCCCGCGCGATCCTTATGTATTCTTCGAGCTTGGCTCCGCGTATATGGAATACGGGGACATCGAAAAAGCGCTCCGCGAATTCCGCAAGTCTTCGGACCTGGCGCGGCTCGACCCGGAAATTCACAACCGCCTCGAAAAAATCTACACCGGCCTTGGCATGCTCGAGGAAACCGACGAAGAGCACCGCCGCTATCTGCACGCCATCCAGTTGCGCGCTCCCAAGGAGGCGCAGGAAAAAATCGAACAGGCCCTGCCCGGCGACGACCGCATGCTCCAGCAGCCGCCAGAGACCCTCATGCCCGACATGCGCGCGCCCATGCCGTCCCAGGACACCCTGCCCGAACTGCGCCCGCCGGGCGCCCCGTCACCCTGACACATCCCCGGCCCTCCAGGTGACCGCCCTTGAAATTCATTCTCTTTTCAGATGTCCACGGCAACCTCGAGGCCTTTGACACCTTTCTCGAACGCATCGAGTCCATCCAGCACGACCGCATTTACAACCTGGGCGACATCATCGGATACGGCGCCAACCCCAACGAGTGCATCGAGATCATGATGGAGCGCGACATCCCCAGCGTGGTGGGCAATCACGACGATGTGGTGCTCGACAAGTACGAGCCGGAGATGTTCAACCCGGATGCGCGCCGCGCCGTACTCTGGTGCCGCGACCAGCTCACGGAAATGAACCGGGACTATCTGCGGGAACTCAAGGACTTCATCTGGATTGATTCCATGCTGGGCAAGGTGCTGATCGTGCACGGCAGCCCCATGGACAAGGACGAGTATGTGATGAGCCGGTGGCATGCGGAGCGCGCGTTCGTGAACATGATGACGCGCGACATCGCGGTGGCATTCGTGGCGCACACGCACCAGCCCTGCATCTGGGCGCAGACCCCGGACGGCGCGGCGGAATTCATGCCCCCGCCCGAGGACGGCAGCCCCGTGGCGCTGAACAAGTCCGCCAAAGCTATCGTGAATGTGGGCAGCGTTGGGCAGCCCCGGGACGGCGACCCGCGCGGCGGATTCGTGGTGTGGGACGATGTGGCCCATGTCATCGAGTTCCACCGCTTTAACTATCCCATTTCCCAGGCGCAGCGAAAAATCCGCGAGGCAGGCCTGCCCCGCTTCCTGTCCGAACGCCTGGCCGGAGGCTTTTAATCCGCCGCCCCTACCCGCGCGCTCTCCGCTCGGGTACAATATACGGAACACGCACACCGGGAGGAGGGTGTCTCTTTTGAAAATAAACGCACTGACACTGCTGGCCGCTTTCCTGGCCGCGGCCCTGGCGTTCACAGGCTGCAGCAAGGATAAAGGCCCGGACAACGAAGCGCTCAAACAGCTCAAGCCCGACGATGTCATGGAACGCGTACTCTCGGGCCTGCGCGCCGGCGACACCGGCTCCCTGGCCGATTTCTTCGCCGCGGATGTGGACAAGAAACTTGTGTCCAAGCACCTCGCGGACCTGGCCGGAGGCATGGAGATTCAAACCACGCGCATCGAGAAGCCCGTTGAGAAAAAATCCACGGCCACTGTGCGCTATGTCTATGTCTATACGGAAAAAAAGTTCGATAAATACGGAACCCGAATCACGACCGAAAAAATGCGCCAGGCCGGCACGGCCGTTATGGTCAAGGAAGACGGCGCGTGGAAAATCCGCCTTCTGGACGCGGTGTTCGCCGAGCGCCAGGACGACAAGCGCGTGATCAAGGATCTGGACACGGAACTGGACCGCGCCGTGGAAGCCGGGCTGTTCAAGCAATGCGTGCTGGCCGTGGAAATCACCAAGCTGGCCGAGCAGATGTACGCGGCCGAGCACAAGGGCGAATACACCAACAGCCCGGACCTGCTCCGCAACTACATCACAGACTACGACCCCACGGCGTGCAACAGCCTCAAAATCCACGGCATCGGCGTGAACGACAAAGGCGAAAAAGATTACCGCATCACGGCGGAAACGAAGAACATGCCCGCGTGCAACATCTGGGCGACCAGGGACAAAACCTATCCCGAATCCTGGAAAAACAAGTGTTTGGGCCAGAAAAATCCCCTGCCCAACTGATAGACGGGCACGGGGCCACGCAAGGCAAACGGAATCCGGCGGCGCCGCACGCGCCGCCGTTTCGTTTTGTGAACCATGCTCATGCGCCCCGCGCTCCGTTATAATGATTAGCAATCATGAGCTTTGATCTGAAAAACGGCAACACTGGCCAGGAGCCGCCCGACACCCTCGAAGGCGTGATCGATCATGTTGTGTTCCGCAACGAGGAGAACGGCTACACCGTGGCGCACATCCGCCCTCTGGAGGGCGGCGACGCCGTGACCGTGGTCGGCTCATTCGTGAACATCAGCCCCGGCCTGCCCCTGACTCTCAAGGGCGCGTGGGTCATGCACCCGCGCTTCGGCCGCCAGTTCGAGGTCAAGTCCTACAAGGCCGACATCCCGCGCTCGGCCGTGGGCATCCGCAAATTCCTGGCCGGGTTCATCCGCGGCGTCGGCCCCGTGATGGCCAAGCGCATCGTGGACCATTTCGGCGAAGACGCCATTGACATCATCGAGAAAGAGCCGCGCCGCCTCACCGAAGTCGAGGGACTGGGCCGCGGCAAGGCCGCGGCCATCGCCGAGTCCTGGCGCGAGCAGATGCACGCCAAGGATGTGATGATGTTCCTGCAGTCCCACAACATCAGCATCGGTTACGCCATGAAAATCTACCAGCAATACGGGGACGCGGCCGTGGAGGTGCTCAAGCAGGATCCCTATGTACTGTCGTCCGACATCTTCGGCATCGGGTTCAAAATCGCGGACCGCATCGCCCTGAACCTGGGCATCGAGAAAGATTCGCAGGTGCGGCTGCGCGCGGGTCTCCGTTTCGTGCTCGAACAGGCGGGCAACGAAGGCCATGTGTTTCTTCCCACCGAGGGGCTGCTGGACGAATCCGTGCGCATCCTCGAGGCCGAACGCGCCAATGTGGAAGCCGCGCTGCGCACCGTGCTGCAGACCGGAACCTATCTGGTGGAGGACGAGGATCGCATCTATTTGGCGCCGTACCACTTTTCGGAAAAATCCGTAGCCGCGCGCCTGGCGCGGCTCATCGCCGACCGAAGCCAGGCGCCGCGCGTGGCCGTGAATCCCGCAGCCGTCAAAGCCGTGTCCCGCGACCTGGGCTTCGCCTTGAGCGAGGAGCAGCAAAGCGTGCTGCATGTGCTGGCCGGCGAAAAGGTGGCCGTG
>JAGUYV010000434.1 GCA_020061125.1 bacterium
GCGGCCGCAACCGGAATGTTCACGGCGTCCGCCACCTGCGGCACAAGCGCCAGAGTCGTGGTTTCGTCCGGGCTGTTGTGCCCGCCCGCCTCGAACCCTTCGCAGATAACCGCGTCCACGCCTTCCTTCTGGCATTTGATCGCGCCGCGCACGCTGGGAACCACATGTATGACTGTGGCTCCGGGCCGCTTGACCAGTGGCACGATGTTTGCGGGATTGCCCGCGGAAGTGATCACGATTTTTACCCCCATGTCCAGGCACAGGCGCGCTATGTCCGGTGCGTCGCTTCGCAGCATGGGGATATTCACCGCGAACGGGCGTTCCGTGTGCTCGAACATCTTTTCGAGGTTTTCCCGGACCGCGTCGGGGCGCATGGCGCCGGTTCCCACAACGCCCAGGATGCCCGCGTTGGATGCGGCGGCGGCAAGTTCCCAGGTGGACACCCACACCATGCCGGCCTGGATGATGGGATAGCGGATGCCGAGCAGATCGCACAGGGGATTGCCGTTCATTTCGGAAAACCCTCCAGCGCCCCGGACAGGGGCCGTCATTTGAGCAGCTTGAAATTCTTCAGCAGAGACAGCACGCCGCCCGCCTTGCAGGACATGCCCTCGCAGAACAGGGCGTCGAACGCGGCTTTAAGTCCGCTGTACTTGGCTTCGGAGTAGGGATGCCACCAGATGTCGTGGGAGAGCATGCTGCGGTGCGTGGTGATGTTTTTGATGCTGGTGTATTCGAGGAGTCCGTGCACGGAATGCGTGCGGCCGATGCCGCTCTCCTTGACGCCGCCCCAGGGCGCCTGGGCGAACCCGTAGGTGATGAGGCAGTTGTTGATGGTGACCACGCCGGTATGAATTCGCCGCGCGATCTTTTTGGCCCTGGCCGCGTCTTTTGTCCACACGCTGGCGGTGAGTCCGTAGTCCGAGTCGTTGGCCAGTTCCACGGCTTCGTCTATGCCGGAAAATTCCATGATGGGCAGGGTTGGGCCGAAGGTTTCCTCGCGCATGCACTCCATGGAGTGGTTGGCGTTCAGAATAACCGTGGGCTGGTAAAAGTACCCGCCGAATGTGAGGATGCGATCGCCACCCGTGGCGATTTCCGCGCCTTTGGCGCGCGCGTCGGCCACATGCTTTTCCACAAGCGTGATGCGGTCCTCGCTGATCAGCGGCCCCATGTCCGTGGTGTGTTCGAGACCGTTTCCCACGCGCAGCGCCCTGGTCTTTTCCACTACTTTGTTGATGAAGCGCTGGGCCACGCTGTTGTGCACATACACGCGCTCCACGGATGCGCAGGTCTGGCCCGCGTTCACGAAAGCGCCCCACACGGCCGCGGCGGCTGCGCGGTCTATGTCTGCGTCGGGCAGCACGATGAACGGATCCTTGCCCCCGAGTTCCAGGGTGATGGGAATGAGGGTTTCCGCGGCGCGCGCCATGAGTTGCTTGCCCACGGGCACGCTGCCGGTGAACACCACCTTGTCCGGCCGTGCGTCCATCATGGCGTTGCCGAGCACCGAGCCGGAACCCTGCAAAATCTGGAGCAACCCGTCCGGCAGGCGGCTTTCGCGGAACAAACGGCCGATGGCGTCGCCCACCCATGCTGTGAGGTTCGAGGGTTTCAGCACCACGGCGTTGCCAGCGAGCAACGCTGCCAGGATCTGCGTCATGGGTATTGCGAAGGGATAATTCCACGGAGAAATGATGCCCGCCACGCCCACCGGCTCGAACACATTGCCGCTCTCGATGCGCGCGATGGGAAAGATGGGATTGTTCAATTTCTCGCCGCGCAGGGCGCGCGCGCCGTCCGTGGCGATGAACCGGTACATGTCCAGCACGGGATAAATTTCCGCGGCCAGGGATTCGAGCAGGGTCTTGCCGTTGTCCAGGGTGATGATGCGCGCGTATTCGTCAGTGTTTGCGAGCAGAAACTCCTTGCCGGCCATGAGACAGTCAAGGCGTTTCCTGACGCTCAAGGCGCCCCACTTGCGTTGCGCGGTGCGAGCCTGTTCGAATATGCCGGGAATGTCGCCCGGCGCCGTGGATTGGATTTCCGCGTTCACTTCAAGAGTGGCCGGGTTTATGGATTGAATCATGCGGCTGGTGTCTGCGGTCATGTCGGAGTCCTCCTTGCGCGCGCTTTGTGCGAATTTGTGTTTGAGTATACATCACCGTAAATAAATTGAATAACATGCACGCGATACACTGCGGGGCTGAATCCAAAACGCGCCTGATTTATTCATTAATAAAACCGGAGAAACATCATTCCGGTTCACGGGGGCGTTTGCGTGAAAGCGTTGACAAGGGGCGCGCCCGAGAGGATGGGGTGAGCGTCCTCGAACGCAGGGCGCGCGCCGCGGTATATCACACCCACGGGAATTTCGTCTCCCCATGTCATGGCCGCTGCCAGGGCCTGATCCCGGTCCCTCGGGTCGTGGTTTTTGGGCAATTCCTTGACGCGGTCCCGGTACCATTTGTAGGTATTCACCTTATTAAATGTCACGCACGGTTGTAGGATGTCGAGCAACGCGAACCCTTTGGCGCGTATGGCCTCCTGCATCATGGTCTGGAGATGGTCCGGGATAACCGCGCTGCTGCGCGCCACAAAAGAAACGCCGAGCGTCACGGCCAGGGCCAGAGGGTTGAACGGCGCGGACAGTACGCCGTCCACCTGCACCTTGGTCACGAAGCCCGGCTCGGATGTGGGTGATGCCTGGCCCTTGGTGAGGCCGTACACCTGGTTGTTGTGAACGAATGCTTTGACGCCGATGTTGCGGCGCATGGCGTGAACGAGATGGTTGCCCCCCTCGCCGTACATGTCGCCGTCGCCGCTGGTGATTAGCACCAGGAGTTTCTTGTTGGCCATTTTAATGCCCGTGGCCGCGGGCAGGGCGCGGCCGTGCAGTCCGTTGAACACATTGGCCTTGGCGTAATGGGGCAGCTTGGCGGCCTGGCCGATGCCCGACACCAGCACGAGCCTGCGGCGATCCGTGCCCAGGGTGTCCAGAGCATGTTCCAGCGCTTCCAGGATGTGAAAATTGCCGCATCCCGGACACCACGCCGTTTCTATTGCGCTGTTCTCGTTTGCGCCGCTCATGACAGGACCTCCGTTTCAATGAACTCGGCGGTGAAGGGCAGTCCATCGTAGCGGGGCAGGAGAGAAAACTCGCGCAGCGCGCCCGCCTGGCGCAGCAGCAGCGCGAACTGTCCCGTTCCGTTTCCCTCGACGGCGATCACGCGGCGGCCCTCGAAGAGCGGGGCGAGCGCCGCTCCGTCAAGAGGCCACACCATGGGAAAATGGACCATGCACACATCGCGGCCCCGTGCGCGTAGCAGGTTTACGGCCGCGCGGCAGGGGCCATAAGTGCTGCCCCAGCACAGCAGGATTTCTCCTGCTGGCTCGGGGTAGATTTCGGGCTTTATGAATTCGTTGAGGATGCCTGTTATCTTGCGCATGCGTTTATCTTGGAGCGCGATTTGCACATTGAAGTCCTCGGAGAGATGCCCGCCTTCCGCATGCATGTCCGACGCGGACACCACATAGGAATCGCCACCGGGCACGGCGCGTGGGGACACACCGTTGTCCGTCACCAGATAGCGTTCGTACGCCTTGCCCGGAGCGGATTTCTTGGCCAGATGCAGATTGATGTAATCCGGCGCATCGGGCAGCGCGGGAATGTTTTTCTGAAGATCGGTCAAAAACTGATCCGCAACAAGAATCACGGGGGTCTGGAATTTGTGGGCGAGTTCAAAAGCGTGGCGCGTGAGGTCGAACGCCTGCCGCAAATCGCCGGGCGCAAGGATGATTTTGGGAAACTCGCCATGGCCCGCGTGTGCGGCGAAAGCCAGGTCGCCCTGGGCCGTGCGTGTGGGCATGCCCGTGGCGGGGCCGGGGCGCATGGACAGGAAAATGACGATCGGCAACTCCAGCATCCCGGCGAGGGACAGGCCTTCAGCCATGAGCGCGAACCCGCCGCCGCTGGTGGTGGTCATGGCCGGAACCCCGGCGAAAGCCGCCCCGCACAGCAGGTTCGGCGCAGCGATTTCATCTTCGGCCTGTTCCACCACCATGCCGTATTTGTGAGACAGGCCCGCGAGCGCGGTGAGCACGCCCGAGCTTGGCGTCATGGGATAACTGAACACGATCTTGACCCCGGCCGTGGCCGCGCCAATAGCAATGGCTGTGCTGCCGTCGTACAGCGTGGAGGGCGCTCCGGCGGGTTTTGGGGCGCGTACCAGTCCCTCGTGTCCGGCCACGGCTCGATACCCGCGTGAAGCCGCGTCAAGGTTCTGTTCCACGATGTCCCGGCCTTTTTTCGAGAATTCTTCAGTAAGGCATTTATGAAGCGCATCAAGGTCGTAGCCGAGCACGGAAACAACCGCTCCAGCGCCCGCGCTGTTGGCCATGCGCGCCGTTCCTCCCGCAGCCTGGGCCAGCTTGTCCATTTGCAACGCCAGATAGTTTCCTCCGGATTCCGCCGTGTTCAGTATCATCACGCCGTTCAGGGCCAGATTGGCTTTTTCCTGCTCCATGGATTCCCGGTTGAGCGCCACGAGCAGATCGGTTTTTCGCGCGGATGAAAAAAGCTCTTCGGACCCGATGCGGACATCGTAGCTGTTGATCCCGCCGCGGATGCGAGACAGGTAACTTTGCGTGGCGAACACATGCAGTCCCATGGACGCAAATGTTCTGGCAAGCAGATCGCCGAAGGATTGCACGCCCTGGCCAGCTGCTCCGCAGATGCGAATGTTGGTCGTCATGGCCAACTCCTTTCATCGTGCGTGCATGGATTATTACTGTGCATATTGTATTCAGCAATGCAAGACCGGGCAAAATCCCTGGTAATCTGGCATGGGAATTTTGCGCGGTTCAGAGCGGAAATTCTGTTCCCGGACGACTGTTACTTTTTGGCTTTAACGGCTTTGGCCGCGCTCATCTTTGGTTTTTGAAGCGCGGTGGGCTTGCACAGCAGGTTGCGCGCTGTGGCCACGCGGCCGCAGTTGGCGCAGGAGTACTTGACTTCCACAACCTTGGGCGCGCAGATGTGCCGCGCGTCTGTGGCCGTGTTGCCGCAGTACTCGCATTCATACGCCTGGTCCAGTTCAACAGGGTCGCACAAATGGCCTTTTTTCGTGGTCGTCTCGCCGCAGCTTTTGCACTTGTAAACCTTCTTGGCCGTGGCCGTTGCTGGTTTCTTCGCCATAATGTAATCCTCCTTTTTCTTGGCCGTGGTATATCGGATTGATTCCGGGCGTCAGGTTCCGGAAATCGGTCCGCGCGAGGGGTTATTCGCTGCACGGCTTTTTCTTAAGCTCTTTTTTGGACAGTTCGTCCTTCGCTACTTTGCCGGGTTTGCACACGGCTTTCTTGTCTCTGGAAACGCCTCCGCAGTTGTCGCACTGATAGAGCGTTCCGCTTTTTTTATCTTTTGATTTTTTACCTTTGCCCATGGTACGCGCTCCATTATTCGATGATTCGGAACATTCTGCGCGGCGCTCCGCAGCGGGGACACCTGTGCGGCGGTTCCTGCCCGTGATGCACGAAACCGCACACGGAACACTTCCATGCATGAGGCGTATCAGTGGCCTTGGGTTCGCCTGGTTGCGGGGTTTCGGGGTTCATGGAAACCGCCGGCTCACTGTACTCCCGCTTCGCCGTACGGCGAACAGGTGTCGAACTCGATAATCACTCCGCACTTCTTGCACTTGTGCTCGCGGTCGAACTCGTCCGAGAAGATCTCGATTTCCTCATCGCATTGCGGACACTTGCAGAAAAAAGATTTCAAGTGTTTGAAATTTGCGAAACCGGGACAATGTTTCGGGGTGCTCATGGGTATGCGCCTCCTTGTAAGTTGTTATTCCTGGGCCAGCGCAATGACTGCGCGGCCGTAATCCTGCGCCATCTTCATGCCGCCGGGAAGGGACACCTGCTTGAGCCGCAGGGAATCGCTGACCAGCTTCATCTTCAAGTCGTCTTTCATGACCTTGAAAATCTGGTCCGGAGCTTCACCGCTCCATCCGTACGCGCCGAACGCGCCGCCCCGCTTGCCTTCGAGATTCACGGTTTTCATGACTTCGAGAAATTGCTCCATCTCGTCCATCATGCGGCTGTTGTAAGTGGCGGAGCCGAGAACGATGGCGTCGAATTCCTGGAGTTCCGCGGGGTCAGCGATGTCCTGCAGTGTTTTGACCGTGGCCTGTCCGCCCGCAAAGCGGCAGCCTTCGGCGATGATTTGTGCGATCTCTCGCGTGTTTCCGGTCTGCGTGGCGTAGGCGATGAGAACTCTGCTCATGTGATTGTGTGGTCCCTTTCCAGGATATATGTTGGTATCATCAAAATGTGATGATCTCGTAACCGCGCTCGATGTAAGACGCCATTCCGGGGTGGTTGCTCATGTCTCCGATGAGAGGTATGCCCAGGCTCTCTATGTCCGCCGCGACCTTGAGTTTTGAGGAACAGGCCCGGCACGCGCCCTCTATGAGTCCCTTGTTTCGCACGGCGTTGAACAGCTCATGCATGGGATTGTCCGGTTGCGCCAGTTTGGGCAGCAGGGTCACGGCCGCTCCTTCCATCACCACTGTGACTTCATGTCCCTTATCCTTCATGTCCTGCGCATTCAGCAGAACATGTATGAAGCACATCATGTCGTCACGGAACGGAAACAATGCGATTTTTTTCATGAATTCCCCCCAGGAGCTTTTTGTCATTCATGCTATTGCGTTACAGTGTAAAGAACAGAGAAATTGGCATTGGTGTTCCCGCGCGTCTCTGGAAAATCACTTGATGCGCTCATCCAGATTTTTGTCCGCGCAGTCGGGCGTGTAGCATGTGGCGTCCAGGAACGAACAGGTCTGCTTGCAGGCGGGGCATTGTTCCGGCACGGCGGCGGCGTCGAAGGTGTAGCCGCAATTGCTGCATTTCCAGGTTTTTTGGGGTTGATCGGACATAGGAGTTTCTCCCTGAAGTTATGATGATGAAAACAATGTGTCTGGGCGGTGTTCGAGAAAAGGAAGAGCCGGTGAAGCGCGCCGGGCGGGGAGGCGCCCCGCCCGGCGTATGATCGAATGATCAGGCAGTGGCTTTCCAGTGGCCGTGCAGGTTGCAGTACTCGCGCGCGGTCACGGATGCGGCCTGGATGCAGAACTCGGCCACGGGCGCGTCCCCGGGGTTCAGGAACTTGCGATAGGACTTGCCGTCGGCGATGAGTTCGATCCACTCGATCCAGTGCTTTTCTTCCATGGGATGGGCCACGCTGCCAACCGAGACCTTGTAACCGTCCGCGGTTTTCTCGATCACGGGCACATGCTTCTCCCTGGCGGCGTCCACGGTGTTCTCATTCATCAGCTCCATGGGCTTTCCGCAGCACACGAGCTGTCCTTTTCCGGAGTGAAGAACCTCCACGATGTTGCCGCACACTTCGCACTTGTAAATTTCGAGCTTTTCGGCCATTTCGGGTACGGCCTCCTTTCAAATGATATTTTTTGCCGCAGCCAGTGCGGCGTCGTAATCCGGCTCCGTGGCCACTTCGGACACGATCTGGGTGTAGCGGATCACGCCGTCGCGATCCACGACAAGCACGGCGCGCGCCAGAAGGCGCAGGCCCTTGATGAGCAGGCCGTAGGCCGCGCCGAACGCGGCTTCCCGGTGGTCCGAAAGCGTGACCACGCGGTCCACTCCCGCAGCCCCGCACCAGCGCGCCTGCGCAAACGGCAGGTCCACGCTCACGGTCAGGACGACTACATCATCCCCAAGGGCCGAAGCCTTTTCGTTGAACTTGCGTGTCTGCGTGTCGCATACCGGGGTGTCCAGGGACGGAACCACGGAGAGCACGATGACCTTGCCCGCATAGTCGCCCAGGGTTGCGGGACTCATGTCGTTTTTCAGCAATGAAAAATCCGGCGCTTTGTCTCCGGCCTTGAGCTCCGGTCCCAGCAGGGTCACGGCATTGCCCTGAAGCGTTACCAATCCATTGCGTTCCTGCATGGCGCAACACCTCTTTTCATCAGAAGTTGTCAACCGGCCGCAGGCCGGCACGGATCAGTTCTCGGTCAGAACCTGATCGTCGTATATGATTTCAAACCGCAGTTTGTGCTTGGCTTCTTCGTTGGCCAGGGCCAGGAAGGTTTCGGACACGGCCTGGTCGTCCGTAAGTTCGGACAGGGCCAGATAAAGTTTGTAGGCGGCCTTTTCCTTTTTCATGGCCACGATCAGCGCTTCCTGATAATCCATGTCCGGCGACGGCTTGATGTCCACGAGATAGTCCGAGACTTTGAGGTCCTGGACCTTTTTCTCGGCGCTCATGAGCTGCTTGCCTTCCTTGACCTTTTCGAGGCGTGCCTTGTGTCCGGCTTCCTCGCGGGCGAAACCTTCGAACACCTTCTTGATGCCCGGCTGCTTGGCGTTTGCGGCCAGGCCCATGTAGAAGTCGTGGGATTCCTGTTCGCCCTGGATGGCGAAATCGAGTGCGTCGTTGACTGATGCGAATTCGCTGGGAACTTCGTTGTGCATTTTCCTTATCCTCCTGTGTGTGAGGCGGGCGGATTGCGCCGTCCGCGCGATTGTGCCGCTTTGCGCAGCTCCCCGTGTCGGGAGCGTACTCGTGTTATTAGAGTTTACCACAAAAAGCGGGCGTTTTGTGTCTTGTTTATCCCATGGGCTTGAAAAACTTCTTGCCCGCGCCGCAGCTCGGGCATTTCCAGTCTTCGGGCAGTTCCTCGAAGTGTGTGCCTTTTGGCGTCTGGCTTTTCTTGTCGCCCTTGTCGGGGTTGTAGATGTATCCGCAGGTGGTTCCCTGGCACTGCTTGAGGTCTTTGGGATCCGGCATGGTATTGTCCTCCGTCAGAATGAGAACGATCTCGCGTCATTAGCCATGGTGAACACGGGAATGTCTCCCAGGGTTCCCGCGGCGTTGACTTCTTCAAGCCCGGCCGGGCTGACGGACCGGTACTGGAGTTTCACGGTTATGGTGATCTTCCCTTTTCGTGCGGGCATGGACACGCTCTCTTTGAGCGTGGCGCGCGGGGGGATGCGGTGATCCCGAGTTTTTTCCACCGCGTTCCAGAACTGTGTGGTGAACTGGCCCTGTGCGTTTTTCACCCAGGTGTAATATAAAATAGGTTCGGGACTTGCGGCGATGTTTCCCTGCGCATCGAGTGCGCCGGAATGGAAGAACACCTTTCCAGAAGCGTCGGCCGCAGTGATTTCGAGCCACGCCTGCCGGATTTCCGTTACGCCCGTGGGGATGCTGTGCCCAGCGCCCTTGTTGGTCACATCCACCGTGAGTTTGAACGAACTGCCGTTCAGCGACAGATCCGCAATCTTGACTTCTGCGGCGCTGCGCAGCAGCTTTTCGCTCAATGCGCGCAGTTCCGGCGCCTCTTTCACATTTTTGAAAAGCAGATTCGGCCCGGCGAAATAGTGCAGGGACACATGGCTGCGGTCCGGCCCGGACAGAGCGGCTTTGCCCGGGCTGGCCTCGAATTTGGTCAGGCCGCGCGACATGTGGCAATCCTGGCAGGTGACGCCCTCGGCCGCGTATGGCCCGTTCTTCCATTCCTTGTAAGTCGTTTCGAGCGGGATGCCGTTGCCCGGATGATCCACATCGTGGCAGTTGCCGCAGAACTCGGCGCTGGTGTGAAGTTTGGAATAGGCGGTTTCGTGAAAAGAGGACACGGCGTCCTTGAACGGCCCGTATTTCACATTTGAGCGCGTGACAACATAGCTCGCATTGCCCGGCTTGCCCGGTTTGCTGGAACTGATGCTGTGGCAGAAATCGCACTGCACGCCGTCCGACGCGATTTCCGAAACCCTGGTGTCACCGATATTCTTAAGCGGTTGCGGGAACGGGATTTCCTTGTCCAGAACGCCTATGGGCGTGTGGCACGACGCGCAGAACACCTCAAGCTCTTTGCCGCTGTCCTGCGAGGCCTTGATAAAATAGGCGTCGTACAGGGGTTCGGAATGCGCGAGCGCATGCATGGAGTGGCGCCAGTGATTGAAATTCTGGTCGTGGCACGACCCGCATGTCTTTGCTGAAATGAATGCGTAGAAGCCGCCTCCAGCCCGGGATTCCGCAGCGCCGCCGCGCATGAAACCCGCCAGAGCCGTGATGTCTGCATCCGACAGGATTTGCGAGTACGCGGACATGACATGCACATTCTGGATGGCGTTCTTGAGGGATTCTGGCGTGGCTGCTCCCATTTTGTCCAAATCATGGCATGTGGAGCATTCCGCGTGCCACATTTTTGCGGGAGAAAAATTGCCTTTCTCATCCGCGTATATTGAGGGTTTGTTTTTTGACGGCTCGTGCCCGGAGCGGCACGAGGGCAGGGCGATAAGGCATGCGCCAAGCAAAATGGCGCATGGAACATTCAACGGGGTCTGCGCATGTTTTTTCATTATTGGTGTCCCATGATGGTCTTGTCCGGGTTCAACTCCCAGCGAATGCGGCGTGGCGGAAACAGTTTTGGGGCATCATGTTTCCCGGAGAACGGAAGCAAGCGCTTCCGGTGTGCGCACCGGCGCTTTGCAGGAAAACCCGTTGCACACGAACGCCGCAGTCTGGGCGTGATTTCCGGTCTTGCTCTCGATCCATGGAATGATGCCAAGCAAATCTCTGCCGTGTTCATCCCTGCAAAAGTGTATCAAAATCCTGTCATGATTGTAAACCGCACGCGCCGTTCGGATTAAGTCCACTGTCAGCGGATTTTCTGCGGGACCGGAGATCACAATTTCCTGGGGCGGGGTCGAGAGAAAGTCCGCGGCCTGAAGCATTTGCGTGAACGCATGGGGAACCTGCTCAATGAGCGCAGCGAACGCGGACACCGTGCCGCGGGCAAGAGCTTCATAGTCATCCAGTTGCAGGAATCGGGCCAGGCGCGCCAGTGTGAGCGCGGCCATGGAATTGCCCGACGGCTCCGCGCCGTCCATGCCTTCTTTTACGGGCTTGATGAGCTGTTCGTTGTCTCTCGCTCCGTAGAAAAACGCACCGTGTTCTCCGTCGTGGAACAACGCGATCATGTCCCTGGCCAGGCTCGCGGCGCGGCCAAGCCACTCGGGCTTGAATGTGGCTTCGTATAAATCAATCAGCGCATTGGCCAGGAATGCATAGTCATCAAGGAATCCCGGATTTCCGGCCTGGCCGTCTCGCCAGCTTCGAAACAGCCGGTTGTCAATGACCATGGTATTGAAGATGAAGTGCGCGGCGCGCTCCGCGGCCTGTGCGTAGCGCGGTTCGTCAAGAACCTGCGCCGCAACCGCGAACGAGGAAATCATCAGTCCGTTCCAGGCAGCGATGACTTTGTCGTCACGCAGCGGCCGGGGACGGGAAGCGCGCGCCTGGAGGAGCGCCGCATTAATGCGCGCGAGGCGTTCCAGAAGTTCGTCCAGCTTCATGCCGCGCGAGGCCGCGAACGCATCGGGCGCAACGGGCGCGTGCAGAATGTTTGCTCCCTCGAAATTGCCTTCGGCGGTCATGCCGTAGTAATCAATCGCCAGATCCGCATCCCCGGATGAAAGCACGGCGCGTACTTCTGGAATGGTCCAGATGTAAAATTTGCCTTCTTTACCTTCGGAGTCCGCGTCTTCCGCGCTGTAAAATTCGCCGTGCGCACCGGTCATGTCGCGCAGTACATATTCGAAAATCCCTCTCGCCGCGCGTTCGTGCGCCGGGTCGCCGGTTGCCTGAAACGCTTCCGCATAGGAGCGCGCGAGCAGCGCCTGATCGTAGAGCATTTTTTCAAATGGGGCACGAGCCATTTCTCATCCACGGAATATCTGTGGAACCCGCCGCCGATCTGATCGTGCAGCCCGCCTCGAGCCATGGCGTCCAGGGTTTTGAGAGCCATGTCCATCGCGGCCTGGTTTCCGGTCCGCTTCCATGCGCGGAGCAGATATGTCCACTGGTGGCTCTGTGGAAATTTCGGGCCGGTCATGCCGATGCCGCCGTGCCGCGGATCGAACAGTTTTCCGATGAGAGTCACCGCCTGCTTGGCGGACTGTTGCGGAATGTCTCCGCCCGGCTGCGGCGCGGCCTCGCGGTTCAAAAACTGCACCACCCGGTTTGCGGAATCCTCGATGTCGGCCCGGCGCGCGCTCCAGGCGTTTGCGATTTCCGCAAGAATGGTCTTGAAGCCTTTGATGCCATAGCGGTCATCGGACGGGAAGAATGTGCCAGCGAAGAATGGCCGTTTGTCCGGGGTCATGAAAATGCTGTTGGGCCAGCCGCCCCCGCCGGTCATGGCCTGGGTCACATCCATGTACACCTTGTCAATGTCCGGCCGCTCCTCGCGGTCCACTTTCACGGCCACGAAGTGCTCATTCAGAAGCGCAGCCACGGCAGCGTTTTCGAAAGAATCGTGCTCCATGACATGGCACCAGTGGCACGAACTGTATCCAATGGAAAGGAAAACGGGCTTGTCTTCGGCCCTGGCGCGCTCGAATGCGCGTTCGTTCCAGGCCCGCCAGTTCACGGGATTATGCGCATGCTGCAGCAGATAGAGACTCTTTTCATGAATCAGCTCGTTGGTGTGTTCGTGCGGCGCGTTCGGAACGCCCTTTTTTGTTGTTTGCGATTTATGTGAATTCTCCATGTATGGCTCCGTTGAATCAAAAATTTAACTGCGAACATCAAACATGGGAATTCTGGCGCATGTTCCGGAACCCGGCCGCGCGATCGTATAATGGGAACATGGCGCGGACGCAAGACATCGGAATCCCCGTGGACGGACTGGTTCTGCAGGGCGTGCTTCACACGCCTCAAGAGCCTGCCGCGGCATGTGTGGTGATCAGCCACGGATTTGCCGGATATGGAGACAGCCCCAAGTGGACCATGATGGCGGAAGGGCTTGCCGGGGCGGGGTTTGCGGCTCTGCGGTTCAGCCACCGGGGCTGCGGCCGCAGCGAGGGCGATTTTGCTGACACCACCCTCACGGCCCGCGTGCGCGATTTGGATGCCGCCATGAACGCCGCCTCCCGGCTCACGGGCGCGCGCGAACTGGCGCTGTTCGGCAGCAGTTTCGGAGGCGTCACTGCCATTTTGTGTGCACAGGATCCGCGCGTGCGTTGCGCTCTCGTCATGGGCACGCCCGCGGATTTTGATTTCTTTTCCGTGATGTTCGCCGGCGGCGACGAGCACGGCGGGCTTCTTGAAGTGGACGGCATGCGCGTCAAATCCGGCATCCTTGTAGATGTAAAAAACTACGACATTCTCGACGCCGCATCGCGCGCGCCGGCCCTGTGCGTGGTTCACGGGCAGAATGACGAATTGCTCCCGGTCAGCCACGCGGAGCGAATCTTCAACGCCGCCCGCGAGCCGCGGGAACTGCACATTCTCCCCGGCGCTGACCACCCGTTCTCCGGCGAAGAACACCAGCGGATCATTCTGGAAACTTCAGTGCGCTGGTTCACGGAGCATTGCCGCGGCTGACGGCCGCGGACCCCCGGCTATGCCAACTCCCAAGAATCCAGACCCCGGCAGAATCCTCCTCGTGCAGGCGGGCGTGACTTCAGCGCTGTATCCTTTCAGATCGCATCCGCTCGGGCTGATGATGCTGGCCGCATGCGTGCGCCGGGATATTCCGGAGACGCACATCCGCATCATTGACATGAAGGTGGAGAGGATCACGCCGCAGGGGGTGGCCCGTGAGGCGCGGAACGGCGGGTTCGGGCTTGTGGGCGTGGGCGCGTTTTCGTTGCATGCGGACATCCAGGCTGAAACAGCGCGCGCGGTGCGCGACGCCGCCCCCGGCGCTGTGCTCGTGGCCGGAGGCCCGCACGCTACATGCCATCCCGAGCGTGTGCTGCGCCAGGCGCCGTTTGATGCGGCAATATCAGGTGAAGGTGAAATTTCGTTCACCGTTCTGGTGCGGAAATTGCGCGAGGACATGGGGTGTAACGGGCTGGCGGGTTTGCCGGGAATTTCAGTTCTGCGCGACGGGGAATTCATTGCAGGGGAGCCTCCAACGGCCGCGGAACCCGATACGCTGCCGCGCCCAGCCTGGGATCTCATCAATCTTCGAGCCTACGAGCGCTCGTCCAGTTTCAGCATTCTGGGCCGCCGCAGGTACATGAGCCTGTTCACCTCGCGCGGCTGCCCGTTCCATTGCATCTACTGCCACAGAATATTCGGAAAATCGTTCCGGCCGAGGAGCGCGCAGAGCGTGGTGGAGGAGATCCGCGAACTGGCCGATCGGTACGGCATTACGGATTTCGACATTCTCGATGACGCATTCAATCTGGACCGCGCGCGCGTTCACGCCATTTGCGAAGCGCTTCTGAAACTGCCGCGTCCGGTGACGGTCGCATTTCCCAACGGCCTGCGTTCGGACCTGCTTGATGATGAAACGCTCAAGCTAATGCGCCGCGCCGGAACCATTTACATCAGCTTCGCCGTGGAATCCGCCAGTCCGCGCATGCAGAAGCTTATGAGAAAAAATCTGGATCTGGAAAAAGCGGAGCGCGCCATACGCACGGCCGCGCGGCTCGGCATTTTCTGCAATGGGTTTTTCATGCTGGGATTTCCAGGAGAAACGCGGCAGGAAATGGAGCGCACCGTGAGATTCGCCACGCGTTCGCCCCTGCACACAGCGCATTTTCTCAAAGTGACTCCATTCGAAGGCACGGAATTGTTCGGCATGATGCCGGAATGCGAACGCGCGAGGGCCGCGGCCATGACCGGAGCCATGAAATACTATGACCGCAGCTTCAATCTTTCGGATGTAGACAATAAGCAATTTATGAGAATCATGAGCCGCGCGCACAGGCGGTTCTATGTGAATCCCGCGCGCCTGTTGCGCCTGGTTTCCGCGCATCCTTTCAAGCGCAATGTCGCGTCCTTCGCCGCATTCGCGGCGCGCCGCATCCTGCTCGGCTCCTCCAGGGGCGAATAATATCCGTTGTGCATTGCCGCCGGGGCATGATATTCTAATCCGTAACTTGAACGGCAATGCGGGGGGCGGAACCATGAGCGAGAAAAAATTCGATGTGATTATTACGGGCGGCGGCATCGCGGGCTTGAGCGCCGGGGCGCTGCTTTCGAGAAAAGGGTATTCCTGCTGCGTGCTGGAGCAGCTTCCCATCGCCGGGGGCCGCGCGCGCGTGGTGGAAAAAGACGGGTTTCTCATTGACTACGGCATTCATGTGCACCGGTACGCGGGACAGGGCCGTGCCGCGGATGTGCTGCGAAAAGCAGGAATCGCCCGCCGGTTTCTGCCCGCAGGTCCGCCCCTGGTGTGGCACAACGGCCGGTTCACCGCGTTCCCCAAAGGCCCGGCGCAGATCATCGCGTCCCCGCTCCTCGGGCTTGCGGGCAAGGTTCAGCTCATCAAGCTCTTTGCGGGCGTGCTGCTGGGCAAATCCGATCCCGCGGATTACAGGCTCACGGTTACGGAATGGCTCAAGAATAAAGGCGCCACGGCCCAGGATTTGCAGGATTTCGCGCGCCTGATCAGCACGGCTGGTCTGGTGTGCAGCGACATCGAGCGCGCGTCCGCTGGTGAACTTGCGGATTTTTTACGGTCAGCCATCAAGGCGCACGAGGCGTCCGGCTATTTTCTCGGCGGGTGGGACAACCTGATCGAGCAGTTCATGCGCGTGATAGAAGAGCATGGCGAAGTGCGCATGGATGTGAAGGCCGAGAAGATTATTGTGCAGGATGGTGTGGCCGCCGGAGTGCGCGCGAACGGATCGGACCTGTTCACGCGTTGCGTAATAGCCGCCGTGCCCGTGCAGCATCTTGCGAAAATCGCACAGCCGGACTGGTTTGAACAAGGCGTATGGGACAGGATGCAGGCCATGGAGCCGACCGCCGGGTTGAGCGTGGACCTGTGCCTCAAGCGGCGGGTCACGGACATCAGCGGCATCGTCTTCACAATGGATCCGTACACCATGGGCGTGTTCACGAGCAACATCGAGCCGGCCCTGGCGCCGCGCGGAAAACAACTCGCCACATGGTACTACCCCATCCCTCGCGATAAAATGGATGACAAAGCGTTTCTCAAGGGAGAGCGTGTGCGCCTCAACGATCTCATCGAATCCATGTTCCCGGGCCTGCGGGACGCCGTGGAATACGAGCGGTTCATCGCCATGGACATGGTGGATGGCGCGGTGCCAGTGGTGGGACAGTCCTGGCCCGAACGCCCTGCCGTGGATTGCAGCCGCGTGAAAAATTTGTTTATCGCGGGTGACGCGTGCGGCGTTCCGGGGCAGGGCGGGGACATCGCGTTCAACGCGGGTATCCATGCCGCGGAAAAAGCCGCGGATTTTCTCAAATGACATGTGATGAATTGCGCCCGCAACTCCCGGCGGCGCATTCCCCGCACTATACTTGATTGACACTTGAAACCGGCGCGGACACGGCGCCGATGGAGGCCCATGAGAGCGGAACGATACAAAGACTACATGTACAAACTCATAGATCGCGCGGTGCGCGACATCGGACCCCGCGAACCTTGCAGCATTCAGGAAAAACAGCTCGGCGAGTTGCTGGTCGAGGAATTCAAACCTTCATGCGACTCCGCCGCGATCGAGTCCTTCACATGCAGTCCCGCCGCATTTCTTGGTTTTTTCCCAATCATCGTCGTGCTGTACATCGCCTCCGCGGCATTGTACTGGGTGTTTCCGCCCGCGGCCGCCGCGCTCATGTTTCTGGCCATGACGATTTTTCTTCTCCAGTTCGTGCGCTACCGCGAGTTTCTGGATTTTCTGTATCCCAAAAAGCAGGGGCACAGCGCCATCGGCGTGATCAAACCAAAAGGCGAGGTCAAGCGCCGTGTGGTGGTCGCGGGGCACACGGACACAGCCTATGAATTCAACATCTGGCTATTTTTCAAGAACGCCGCCATTCCTGTAATGATCCTCACCATCCTTGCGTTTCTGTTTCTGCTCGGCATCAGCGTTGCGAAAAGCATCGTCTGGCTCCAGGGAGACCCGGCCGCGCCCGTCTATACCGCGCTCGGAATAGCGGCCGTGGCCCTGTATCCCCTGGTGGGCATGTTTCTGTTTTTCCACACTTATGTTCCGGTGCCCGGCGCCATGGACAACATGGCGGGCTGCGCCGTAGCAGCGGGTCTCGGGAAATATCTGGCGGACGCGCGGGGCAACGGAGAGTTTTTTCCCGAGAACACCGAAGTCGTGCTCATCGGCATGGGTTGCGAGGAGGCCGGGCTGCGCGGCACCCGCGCCTATGTGAAACAGCATCTTGGCGAACTGAAAAAAATCCCCACTCACGGCCTGTTCGTGGATGGCGTTTACGATGAAAAGTATCTGACCGTGATCACCCGCGAAATCTGCACGGGCGCGAAACACGACCCCGCGCTTGTGAAAATGGCCCAGGAAGCGGCGGCGAAGCGCAACTGGCCCATGCTCAAAACCGTGATTCCTCTGGGCGCGTCGGACGCCACGGAGTTTTCGCGCGCCGGAATTTCCGCCACCTGCCTGCTCTGTCAGGACACATCCCGCCTCGTTCCGAATTACCATACGCGTTATGACACCATCGAACACATCAGACCCGAGTCCCTGGCCGTGACGCTCCAGATCGTCATTGACATGCTCGAACGCATTGATCGGCAGTGACAATACATCTTTGCTGCTATAATTGAATCCGTGGCGCGCATCGCATTCCTGCAAGATTTCTGGTTCGAGCTTCCCGGCCCCATGGTTCTGGGCGGCGTGCTCACGGCCGCGGATCACCATGTCACAGCCGTGATCACCCCCGGCGGGCGGCACATGCTGGATGTGGTGCGCAAATTCCAGCCGGACATCGCCGCGTTCAGCGTGACCACGGGGGCGCACCGCTGGGCCGCCTCGGCCGCCGCGCTCATCAAGCAGGAATTCCCTCATATCGTCACCATCGCCGGTGGCGCTCACCCCACTTTTTACCCGGATTTCGTGCGCGCTCCAGGACTTGATTGCGTGTGCCGCGGAGAAGGAGAAGGCGCGATCCTCGAAATGGCGCACGCCGTGGATTCCGGAGAGGACTGGTCAGGAATCCTCAATCTCGCGTATGTGAATCATGACGGGCAGCTCACAATCAACCCGTTGCGGCCGCCGGTGCCGGACCTCGACGCGTTGCCGCATCCCGCGCGCTGCATGTACTACCGCCGTTACCCGTTCCTGCGAGATAATCCCACGCGGATGATCATCACGGGCCGCGGGTGTCCCTACAACTGCTCGTTCTGCTTCAACCACGCCTTGGGAGCGCTCTACGCGCCATGCGGCGGATATCCGGTCAGGCGGTTAAGCCCGCAACGCTGCATAGACATGATCAACTGGGCCTGCCGCGATTACCGGATCAAATATGCGCGCTTCGATGACGATGTGTTCATCCTGGACAAAAAATGGTTGTTCGAATTTCTCGAATTATATGCGCGGCGCGTGGCGGTCCCGTTTTCTTGCCTGGTGCGCGCCAATCTCATGACCGCGGACATTGCCGACGCTCTGGCCAACGCGGGCTGCGCATGGGCGCATTTCGGCGTGGAGACGGGAAACGATCACCTGCGCAATCAGGTTCTGGACAAGAGAATATCGGACGAGCAAATTGTGAACGCCGCGGATCTGCTGCGCGCGCGCAACATCCGCATCGGAACCTTCAATATGCTGAATCTTCCCGGCGAAACGCTGGAAAACGGGTGGGAGACCGTGCGGCTCAACATCCGCATCCGCGCGCAGGAACACTGGTGTTCGCTGGCGCAGCCGTATCCCGGCACGCGCATGGAGCAGCGCGCGAGAGACATGGGGCTGCTGCCGGAGGATTTCTCCGCGGATTCCATTCCGGTGTCCTATTTCAGGAATTCCCCTATCCGTAATCCGGATCGCCAGGCGCTCGAAAATCTGCACAAAGTCTTCGCCCTGGCGGTCAAGGCCCCCTGGCTGCATGCCGCTCTGGCCCGCCTCGTGAAGCGAAAGCCCGGCCCGCTCCTGGACGCAATTTTCAAAATCACCTATGGAATCCGCTATGCGCGCGTATACCGGAATTCGCTGTGGCGCGTGTGGAAGACCGGTCGGCTCAACGCCCGGCAATATTGAAACCCGCCATCCCCTATGACGCTCCGTAATAGCCGCAGATGGCCGCGGCCAGAAAAATCATGGCCATGCCGATCCAGTTGCGCGTCACGGGCCGCTCCTTGAGTATGAACACGGACAATATGAAGCTGAAGGGTATGATCGTAGCGTACACCGGGGAGAAAATCGAGGCGGGCAGACCGTTCACGCCCATCATGAGCAGGATGTCGCCCGGCACAAGCAGAACCGCGGACACCGCGCAGAACCAGAACCCGCCGCGCGTGATGCGAGACCTGATCGCCGGAAAAAACAGCGTATGGAATCCCGTGGCCCACAGCATTTTGACGAAAACAAAAGTGGAGCGGGGCACATCGGCCACAAAGAGCTTGGTGAGAATCAGATTCACGGCCCACATGAGCGCCACAAGCAGGGCCAGGGGCAGGGCGGGTTTCCAGCGCTGCGTGCCCGCGTGGGACGGCGACATCAGCACGATGCCAAACAACAAAAGGGCAAGCGCCACGCCAAGCGCAGGAAAAAACGGCTCCCCCAGAAACACAATGGCCAGGGCCACGGTCCAGATGCTCACGGAATTGCACACCGGCGACACCCGGTGCATGCTGTCCCGCGCCATGAGCGTATAGAAAAGCAGTGCCCCTGCGCCCCAGGCCAGCACCCCGATGCCGCCAATAATCACAAACAGACGCAGCGGCATGTCCAGCCCCCACGATCCGGTTTCCCACACCCCGGCAAGGTAGCACACCGGCGCGGCCAGGCCGAATCGCAGACCGCACACGAAGACCGGATGTATCCGGTCCGCGGCCATTTTTCCGGTCAATTGAGAAAACGACACAATGAAACAGCCCGCAACGGTGAAGAATATGGCTGCAACCGCTCCGCTCACTCCACTCGGAACCTTTCAGGAACTGGTCTCAAGACAAACACGCATATCATAACAGCGGGAACGCCGCGCCGCTACAGGGTTTTCTCGATACCGGAGATCGGATTCCTCCGGGTTTCTTTTTTTTTAATCTATGGTAATATTTAATGTATATTCGGCGTTCATAATAATCAGACAGGCCGAAGCGTCCGGGGACATGTCAATGGAGGCTACAATGGTTGGGAAACTCCAGCAAGCGTGCATACTGGCATTGGCGTTTATGGTTGTGATGTGCGGCGCGGCGGCCGCGCAGACCGGTTCGCCCCCGGGGGTGGAAAAGGGCTGGAATCTGGTGAGTTCGCCATGCGATGTCAGCCTTGACGAATTGCACCAGAAACTTGGCAACGATGAGATTCTGGTGTTCGCCTGGGACGGGCAGAGATATGTGCAGGCGAACGCCATGGAACGCGGCCGCGGCTACTTTCTGAACGACAACGCGATTCTGAACTCCTCCATCGTGTGCAAAAACGAAACGCCCCTGCCCGAGGGGTTCGCCGTGCAATTGCATGAGGGCTGGAATCTGATCGGCAATCCGTATCATCGTTCCATAACCTTCCAGAATGCATTCGGATCCGCTGCCGATCTCATGGGCGCAATTTACGCCTGGCAGGGGAACAGGCTGCGGCTCCTGGACAGCTCGGACCACATGATCCCGTTCAGGGGCTACTGGGTCCATGCGCAGGCCCCGGCTTCGCTGTCCTTTGCAGAATTCAATCCGGACATCGGTCCGGGCGGGTACGATGTCAACTGCAATCCTTTTGTCATCAACCGTGTTATGCCCGCGAACGGAGCGGATGTGACCGAGGGAGACACCGTCATCCTTCAGGCCATGTGCACGGAAGCCGGACAGGAAACGGATGTGACCGCGGCCGCACTGTGGAGCGTGGACAACGAGTCCGTGCTCGTCCCGCGCGACGCTCCGGGCGAGTTCGGCGCCGCCGGCCAGGGTGACGCCGTAGTCATGGTCAACTATCTCAACAACCTCGCTTATCTCGACATCGCGGTCATGAAATACACCAACCCCCTTGTGTCGCTGTCCCTCACTGCGGATAAAACCGCCCTCAACCTCGATGAGACCGCAGCGTTAAAAGTCATTGGAACCTACAAGGACGGGACAACGAAAGACCTTTCATCACAGGCGCAATTCACGGTGACCGGTGATGCGGGCATTGTGATAGACGGCGTTTTTGCCGCGTTGTCTGAAGGTTCCGCTTCCGTGACAGCGGCCGTGGACGGCGTGACCAGCAATTCCCTGGGTTTCACGGTCCGAAGTGTGGTCCTTGAAAAATTGCACATTGAAGCGGCGAGCGATGTGCTGGAGATTCACGAAACTACGGTCGTGCTTGCCAAAGCCACATACAATGACGGCTCCGTGAAATCGGTGACCGCGAATGTCGCATGGCAACTCAACCCCTCTGACGCCGCATCCATTGAAAAGAGCGGCCGGTTCAATCCTCTGAAGCTCGGCACCGTGAATGTGTCGGCCACGCTCGACGGAATGCGCAGCAACACTCTGTCCATCAATGTCACGCCCAAAACTCTGCGCTGGCTCATGCCTTACAGCATTTATGGTCTGGAGCCGCTTCCGTGTCCCACGGATCCGCGCCATACCTGGTGCTATACGCATGGCGCGCTCCGGATGGGCGAGGAGGGCAAGGTTGTCATTGGCGGAGAATTCGACAACGGCTCGACCCGGTACCTGCCCCCGCCATACAAATTCGAACTTTCTGACACGACGGTTTTGAACATCACCAGCGATGGCGTAATCACGGCGCTCAAGCCGGGATTGTGCGGCATTCGCGCGTATGTGGACGGCGTGTACTCCGAATGGCTCTGGCTCATCGTTTACGAGCAGGACAAGCTCTCGAAACACCTTCTCCTCGAATTCTCCAACGAGGAAACCATCGTGGAGAAGGGTCACTCCATCAACATCGGCGCCACATATTACGAAAAATCGCAATTTTCCAATTCGTTCATTTCGCATAATGTCACAAAAATCGCGAAATGGACTCTTGGCAACGGCGCCGTGGGGAGCATTTCCGAGGGCGTTTTCACCGGCGCCGCGGCCGGGCAGACCTCGGTGAGCGCTTCATTCAACGGCTTCACGAGCAACAGCACGGACCTGCGCGTGTGGGAGCCTTCCCACCTGGAATTCTGCGATCCCAACAATCCCAATGAGCAGTCGTGGAACGACGGGTTGAGCGTGGCCACGCTCGAAACGAGCTGCCGGCAATATAATCCCGGCGAAACTGTGGATGTGTGCTTCAACGCGGAGCTGCGCAACGATGTGGAGCGCCGCGTGCTCGATGTGTGCATGGATCTGTACATCTATGACGAAAACCAGAATCTGGTGCGCACCTTCCAGGACAGAAATTGCAGTCCCGCACCCCTGTTCCGCCGCACCCAAGGGTATCACCCCGTGTACCAGTATTGCGCCGGATGGGACCGCAGGGACGACGGCGGCAACGCCGTTCCGCCCGGCAAATACACAGCCGTGGCGCGCTATTACATCCTGTACTGCCCGGTGCTCAAGGTGACATTCGAGATCAAATAACGCGATTTTCTTTGAATGCTCCATGCAATCAACGCCCCCCGGCGCATTTTCCGGGGGCGTTTTCGTTTTTGGGAAGAAGGATTGTTTGAGTGCGGAAATTCGGTTCAGGGTTTCATTTGTCTGATGGCCTGGCCGAGGCGTTCGAGAAGCTGCTGCACGCCGGGGTGGCTTGTGGATACGGTGAAACCTACATTCTCTTCCTTGGTCACGGTGATGAACACATCGTCACCGGCCTGAAGGCGCAGCTTGCTTCCGGGCGGCGCGCCCTGGATCAGCATGACCAGCACAGGCACAAGCTCGTCCGTTTCACTGATGAAATAGTTGCTTTCCTGCGCCATCAATTTGAACCTTTCCGTATGCACAAGTATAGCCGGGATCGGATATGGGGCAAGTCAGTCAAGGGGCGCCGTGGCGAGAGGCGTGTAAACAGCGCCGCGCGGGTCCAGTTCGCTCTGGAACAATACCACGCGCCGCACCGGAAACCGCATGTGCGGAACCTGGGAATCGAGAATGGTCTGCGAGACCGGAGCGGGATCGCGGAACCGGGCCAGGGTGAGGTGCGCACGGAACGGCCGGTTTTCCTGCGTGAATCCGAGTCCGGCCATTGCGCTCTCGATGCGCCGGTGCAGAGCGGCGCAGGCGTCTGTGCCGCCGGACAATCCCGCCCAGAGCACGCGCGCCTTGCGCGGATTGGGGAACGCTCCGAGTGCGTCCGTGGCGAGTTCGAACGAACCGGTTTGCGAGGCCGCGGCTTGCATGGCGTGGGAAATGTCCGGAATGATTTCCGCGGGCGTGTCTCCAAGAAATTTGAGTGTGAGGTGCATGGAATCCGGCTTGACCCACCGGGCGGCGCACAAATCGCTGGCCAGGGCGCGGCCGGTTTCATGCAGCGCATCCCGGACATCGCGCGGCAATTCCACGGCCATGAAACAGCGGATGGTATCAGATGCGGATGGCAACGACGACATCCTTGAGGCTCAAGATTTGGGATTCGATGGAAGAGAGCATGGACGCATCGGCGATTTCGAGAATGACTTCGATCATTTCCAGACCGTCCACGGAATGCGCGTCCGCCTTGATGGTCACGAAACGCGCGTTGTTTTCGGTTATGGTTTCACGGATTTTTCGGTGCGTGTCTTCCTGGTGGAAGACTTTGAGCCTAAGGCGCACCGGGAAGAAGGTGTTCTGCACCTGGCCCCATGATACAGTGGATTTTCTGGACCAGAACGCGCGGCGGGACAGCGTCCGGCAGTCCATGCGGTGCAACATGTTCTTGCGTCCCGAGGTGCGCATGACAATGGCGTCACCGGGCACAGGAGAGCAGGATTCGCAGATGTGCACGGGACCGCGGAACGGTTTGTCGGATGTGATGGTGTTTGCATCGTAGGCGCGCGCGAACACCGGGTGTGACGGAATCAGGGGCAGCATCTGTTCGGGAGAGAGCATCGCCGAGCGTTTGCGCTGGGCGCGCAGGGCGCTGATCGCGTCTTCGATTCCGATTTCCCCGTATCCGATGGCTTCATAGAATTCGTTGAGGCTCTTCATCTGCAGGAATTCGGCAACCGGGAATATCAGGGCCTCGAGTTCCCCTGCTTGTCCCGAATGAACAAGGCCGATGCGGCTCACGGCTTCCGTGAGATGTTCGCGCCCGTCATTGCGTGCGTGCTCGCGTGATCGTTCCTTGAGCCTTTGCATGATACACGACCGCGCGTAAGGGGTGCGCACGAACGAAAGCCATTCCACTGCCGGTGAAGCGTCCGGGTCCGTGCGGATTTCCACCTTGTCGCAGCTTCGCAGCCTGTAGCCGATGCTCACGGGGCGGGTGTTGACCACGGCGCGCTTGAATTGATCGGCCGTGTTGCGATCCAGGTGGTAGGCGTAATCCAGAACCGTGGATTCCGGCGGCAGGGAGATGCGATCCTGCTTTTCCGTGATCACGAATATTTCATTGCGGAAAAGGTCCGATGTCATGTATTCCACGGCGGACGGTTCGCCCTGGGCTCTCATCCTGTGCATGATGTCGTGGATTTCCGAGAGGCGTTTCTGCAGGAAATCCGTGCGTTTGAGCTTGGACGGTTCGGACAGATAGGGAATGATGCCGCGCCTGTTCACATCGTGCATTTCCTCGGTCATGACGCGGATCTTGAATGGCACGCCGCGGTCGTGCACGCGGGTTTCGAGCCAGCGCTTGATGTCCGCGGTCTCGAATTGCAGGTGGTCGTCGAAACTGCCCTTGAGGTGTTCGTACAGGGAATGCACCACGCCCAGGGCCGGGTAGCATTCAGAATCGTCGTTGACGACCACGGTGAGGAAGCCCGAAAGCATCTCGCCGCTTAAGGGAGCGGCGTTCATGCATTCGTCGTGGAAATGAGCCAGGTTGTAGTCCGTGCGCACGATGCGGCTGCTGATGCCCGCATCGCACATGGCCTGGTGCAGCGCGGCGCCCGCTCGGGTGAAAAACGGTTCTTCCTTTTCATGCGCGTATGCAAAGGCTTCTTCGGCGTGCAGGAAGCCTTCCTCGTTCATGAACTTGAGCACTATGTCTTCGTAGGCGTCCTTGACATCCTTCATGCCCAGGAACCGCGCCAGGGGGATGAAAATTTTCTGGGTTTCCACGCAGTTGTTGATCTGTTTCTGCCTGGGAAGGTGGCGCAGGGTGTGCATGTTGTGCAGGCGGTCCGCGAGTTTGATGATGGCTACGCGGATGTCGCTGGCCGCGGACAGAAAGATCCGGTGGTGGTAGGCGGTGTCCGCGTCCACATCGGTCTTGAGTTCGAATTTGCGCAGCTTGGTTACGCCTTCAATCAGAAACGAAACCTCGTCCTTGAAAGTGGCGTGGAGTTGGTACTCGCTGATTTTGGGATCTTCTATGACATCGTGCAGGATGCCCGCGGCGATGGTGGCGCCGTCCATGCGCCAATCCACCAAGGTTTCGGCTACGGCGATGGGGTGGATGATGGCCGGTTCGCCGCTCATGCGCAGCAGGCGGATGCGTTTGAAACTGCCGGCCGTGAATTCGTAGGCGCGCCGAATGAGATCGAGATCCCCTTCGGAGAGGTATTCCGACCCTTTGGCGATGATGTGCTCGAGGCTGTCTTTGAAGACAACAGGCAAAGGGCAGCACCCCGGTTCGCCGGATAGTTTCCCGGCGGGTTTGGTGTCTTATTTTAATGGATGCGAACAGGGGGTTCAAGCGCAGTATGACAGGCGGCGCAAATACAAAGCGCGCCGCGCATGATGTCTCGTCCCGCGGCGCGCCTGACAACGGATTCGTTATGCGATTACAGCTTTTTGAGCGCCGCGGCGGCAGCCTTGTGTGTGGCGCGAATATCGTCCCATGAATGCGCCGCGGACACGAAGTTGGCCTCGAACTGGGACGGCGACACATACACGCCGCGCTTGAGCATTTCGTGGAAGTATTTTGCGAACCGTTTGGTGTCGCACTTTTTCGCGGATGCGAAATCCGTGACCGGTTCCGTGGTGAAGAAAATCGTGAACATGGATCCGACGCGGTTGATTATGACCGGAACGCCTGCATTGCCGGCCGCACCCTGGATTTCATCGCACAGAAATTCGGCCTTTTGCTCTATTTGTTTGTATACGGATTTGTTGGCGAGACGGCTCACGGTGGCGATGCCCGCGGCCATGGCCACGGGATTGCCGCTCAATGTGCCAGCCTGGTACACAGGCCCAAGGGGCGCGATTTTGTCCATGATGTCCGCGCGGCCTCCGTAAGCGCCCACGGGCATACCGCCGCCGATGATTTTCCCGAGGCAGGTCAGATCGGGCGTGACGCCGAAAAGACCCTGCGCGCCGGTGAACCCGGCCCGGAATCCGGAAATGACTTCGTCAAAAATCAGCAGAGCGCCCGCGGCGGTGCATTCTTTGCGCAGGCCTTCGAGGAACCCCGGCGCAGGCGGTACAACGCCCATGTTTCCGGCGATAGGCTCCAGAATTACGCATGCGACTTTGTCCTTGTGCTTTTTGAACGCATTCTTCACGGCCCCGAGGTCATTGTACGGCAGCACAATGGTTTCCTTGACAAACGGAGCGGGCACGCCCGCGCTGTCCGGTATGCCGAGCGTGGCCACGCCCGAACCGGCGCCGGCCAGCAGAAAATCCGCGTGCCCGTGATAGCAGCCGTCGAATTTGATGATGCGCGTGCGGCCCGTGAATCCGCGAGCGAGCCGGATCGCGCTCATCGTGGCTTCGGTCCCGGAACTGACAAAACGCACCTTTTCCATGGACGGCAGAGCCTTGCACAGCATGGTCGCCAGGCACTCCTCGGCCGCGGTCGAGATGCCGAAGCTCATGCCTTTGTCCGCCGCGCGCTTGACCGCCGCCACCACGCGCGCGTCCGCATGGCCCAGAATCAGCGGTCCCCACGAGCAGCAGTAATCAATGTATTCCCGCCCGTTTTCGTCCGTGAATTTCGAGCCTTTGCCGTGTTTCACGAAAATGGGATCCCCGCCCACGGACTTGAATGCTCGCACCGGGCTGTTGACTCCGCCGGGGATGACCTTTACGGCCTTTTCATAGATTTTTTTGTTCATGTTCACGGATGCCATGATGAAATCTCCTGGATCATGTGTGGATTGCAGTTCAGCGTTTCTATTCCACCAGCCATTTGGCGGCGTCTGTGGCCCAGTAGGTGATAATGATGTCCGCGCCCGCGCGGCGCATGGCCGTGAGCATTTCCAGAGCCACGGCGCGTTCGTCGGCCCAGCCGTTTCTGGCGGCGGCTTTGACCATGGAATATTCGCCCGATACATTGTATGCGGCCAAGGGTTGCTCGAAGTTCCGGCGCATCATGGAGATGACGTCAAGATAGGCGAGGGCTGGCTTGACCATGATAATGTCCGCGCCTTCCTGAATGTCGAGAGAGGTTTCTATCAGGGCCTCGCGCGCGTTTGCGGGATTCATCTGATACGCTTTGCGGTCACCCTTGCCCGGCGCCGAATGTGCGGCCTCGCGGAACGGGCCGTAGAAAGCGGATGCGTATTTTGCGGAATAACCCATGATTACGGTGTTCTTGAACCCTTTGCCGTCCAGGGCGTCGCGGATGGCGGCGACCTGGCCGTCCATCATGGCGCTGGGGGCCACGATGTCCGCGCCCGCTTCGGCGTGGGACGCCGCCATTCTGCCAAGAAGCGCGGCGCTGGGGTCGTTGTCCACATCATCACCCTTGAGAATGCCGCAATGCCCGTGGTCCGTGTATGCGCACACGCACACATCCGTGGCCACGACCAGTTCCGGAAGGTTCTTTTTGAGCGCGCGCACGGCCTGCTGCACGATTCCGTTTTTGGATGTGGCTTCGCTTGCTTTGGCGTCCTTGGATTTGGGGAGACCGAACAGCAACACGGACGGCACGCCGCGCGCATATGCTTTTTCCGCTTCCTGCACGATGTTCTCCACAGACAGGTGAAACACGCCGGGCATGGAGGATACCGGCTCGCGCACATTCTTTCCGTGGCACACGAACAGGGGATACATGAGATTGGCGGCGCAAAGGCTTGTTTCGCTTACCATGCGGCGCAGGCCTGCTGTGCGGCGCAGGCGCCGGGGCCGGCATTCGAGGTCGAAAGGCAGGGACATGGCGTGTCCTCCGTTACAAGGTTTCCGTGTGGTATTTTACCAGAGCGTCCACCAATCCGGGAATGGTGAATTCCTCGGCTTCGGCATGAACGGTTAGCCCATGCTCGCGCGCCGTGTCCGTGGTGACCGGCCCGATGGAAATGATGCGCGCGTTCGCTTTGAGTTTGTCGAGGTTCAGCCCCTTGCATTTTTCGAAAAAATTGCGGACTGTTGACGAGCTTGTGAAGGTGAGATAATCAATCTCCCCGGTTTCAATGGCGCGCGCCGCGTCCGCGGGCATAGACTCGTCCAGCACGGTCCGGTAGGCTGTGACCTCGGTGACCTGTGCGCCCGCGGCTTCGAGGTCCTCGCGCAGCACGGGCGGGGCGATGTCCGCGCGCGGCAGCAGCACTTTGTGGCCGGAAACGGCTTTGCCCATGGCCTCACCCAGCGCTTTGGCGAAAAATTCCATGGGCAGTTTTTCCACTGTGATGCCGCGCGCTGTGAGTTCATCGCGCGTGGCCGGGCCGATGGCCCAGATGCGGGGACCCTTGAGTTCTCTGATGTCCAGATGCAGATCGCGAAGGCGATTGAAGAAAAACTCGACTCCGTTCACGCTGGTGAAAACGATGTGATCGAATTCCGCAGCGTTGCGCAGAGCGGCGTCGAGGGGAGCGAAATCCAGGGGCGGCTCGATTTTGATGGAATGGAACTCGGTCACGGAAGCGCCCAGCGCGTAGAGGTCATTCACCAGTTTGCTGGCCTGTGTGCGTGAGCGGGTTACAAGCACGCGCGCTCCGAACAGGGGCCGGTTCTCGAACCACGAGAGCTTATCGCGCATGGACACGACTTCGCCGATTACAATGAGCGTGGGCGGCTTGATGGCGTGGTCCCGTATTGCCTGCGAAAGGCCGCCCAGCGTGGTCACGACCGTGCGTTGCGAGGGCAGGGTGCCCTGCTGGATGAGAGCGGCCGGGGTGTCCGCACTGCGGCCCGAGTCGAGGATCTGCTGAATGTTCTTTTCCGAGTGTTTGATGCCCATGTAGATGACGATGGTGCCGATGGCTGGGCCGATACGGCTCCAGTCCACCGCGGTTTCGGCCTTGTTGGGATCCTCGTGCCCGGTGATGAATGCGACCGTTGAGGTGCAGTCGCGGTGCGTGGCCGGAATGCCCGCATACGCGGTCGCCGCGATGGCCGCGGTCACGCCCGGCACAATCTCGAATGGCACGCCCGCCTCGGCCAGGGCCTCGGCTTCCTCTCCGCCGCGCCCGAAAATGTACGGGTCGCCGCCCTTGAGCCGCGCCACGATTTTGCCCTCAAGCCCCTTTTCCACGAGGAGGCGGTTGATCTCTTCCTGGGGCACGGGATGCCTGTCCGGCATCTTGCCTACGAAAATCAGCTCCGCATCGGGGCGGCATTCCTTCAGAAACGACTCGTTGGCCAGGCGGTCGTACAGAACCACGCCCGCGCGGCGCAGCGCGTCCAGCCCTTTGACCGTGATCAGGCCCGGATCTCCGGGTCCCGCGCCGATGATGTACACCAGTCCTTTTTTCATAGCCTTGTGTCAATCCATTTCCTCA
>JAGUYV010000375.1 GCA_020061125.1 bacterium
GTGGCTGAACGCATCGCGCAGCGCAAAGCCGCGGCGCGACAGGCCCTGCAGGAAAAAGCTGTCCCGCTCAAGAAAGTCGTGGCCGTGGGCAGCTCCACGGGCGGCCCGCGCGCGCTCACCGAAATCATTCCCCTGCTCCCCGCGGACATCCCGGCCTGCGTGGTCGTGGTGCAGCACATGCCCCCGAAATTTACCGCGTCCCTGGCAGAGCGCCTGGACGCCATTTCCGAAATCCAGGTCAAGGAAGCGGCGAACGGGGACAAGATCCGCCCCGGCATCGTGTACATAGCGCCCGGGGACTACCACATCCTCGCAGGCAAGAACGATGTGCTGTACTTGAGCCAGGACCCGCCGCAGCACGGCGTGCGCCCGTCCGTGAATGTGTTCATGCAATCCGTGGCGTCGGTGTACGGCGAGCGCGGCATCGGGGTGGTGCTGACCGGTATGGGCACCGATGGACGCACCGGCGCGCTGGCCATCAAGGAAAACGGCGGATACATGCTGGCCGAGCACGAGAATTCATGCGTGGTCTACGGCATGCCGCGTGCGGCCATCGAGGCCGGCGCCGTGGACCGCGTGGCCATGCTCCAGCGCATGGCCGACGAAATCCTCACAGCCATCTACAGTTGATACAGAGAATTTTTCGGCCCCGCTCACTGGGGCTGCTGCAGGTCGGTTTCCGGGTTGAACGCCTCGCGGCGGCTTTCGAGTTTCTGCCACAGATCCATGACAATGTCCACCTGGGACGCGATGGTTTCCGCGTGCAGAATGACGGGGAACTCTTTGTCCGCGGCCAGAGCGCCGAGCTTTTCCTCGCCGCCGTAAGCGGTCCACAGGGCCGTGGCGGCCGGGTTTTCAGCTAAAGCTGCGTTGAGGGCCTTGAGCATGGCGGCGTGGTCCTTGCCATCGGGCAATTCTCCAAGGAGAAATACCACAGCGTCCAGGGGCGCATCAAGATTGCACTGCATCATGTGGCCCTGCTCCTTGATGATAGCGGCCAGGGCGGCGCTGTCCGGCGCGGGGCTGAACAGCATGGCGGAAAAAGCGGCTGGCAGGGGCGACGCAATGCGGTCCTGCAGGGTTTTGAAGGCTTCCACGGGCATGCGCATGCGGCAGGCCACGGTGGCGTCGGCGCGCTCGAGGAGGCTGGCCACCGCGTTTTCGTCAATGCCCGCGTTGCGGAAACTGCCCGCGGCCACAAGGGCCACGCGCCAATTCTGCAGACGGCCGTCCATGAGCAGCGGAATGGTCTTCTGCTCCATGTCGTTGATGCGTTTGTCCTTGTCCTCAATCTGGCCCTGAATGCGCTTGTTGTCCCGCTCCAGCGCCTTCTGTCCCTGCTCCAGGGCGGTAATCACCGCGTCCTGCTTCTTGAGCAGGGTTTCGATGTCCATAAAGCTGGTGTTGCTGCCGAGGAAGATGCCCACGCCCAGGGCCATGAACACCGCCACCAGGCTCACCACATGGTATTTCATGTCAATAGGGTTCACCCGCGCGCCCCTTTCTTTGCGTTATTGGCTGATCAGCATGCGGTACAGGCGGTAGAACTGCCGCAGCAATTCCCCGAGCGGGGAAACCAGGATGAAGACCACGATGGGAAACGCCGCGGCCAGGATGATATAGGCCAGCATGGCCGGCCGGAAGGTTTTGCCGTAGAGCTTGCTCACGCCCTTGGCGTCCACAAGGATGTTGCCCACCTTGAGGCGGGTGAGGAATGTGCTGGACATGCCCGCGCGGTCCTTGCCCAGAAAGTCTTCCATGCTGAAGTGGCTGCCCACTATCACGATGAGATCCGCGCCGCGCTCGTATGCCAGAAGCAGGGCCAGATCTTCGCTGGTGCCGGTGCTGGCGATGATGCGCCCTTCCAGGCCCAGGCTTTCGAGCCGCTTCATGCCCGGCGCCTTGCCGCTTTCGTAGCCGTGCACGATGAGCAGCGCGCCGCTGCGCAGGGTTTTGTCGCTCACGCTGTCCATGTCGCCCAGGATGATGTCCGGCTTGACGCCGAATTCCATGAGCGCGTCCGCGCCGCCGTCCACGGCGATGGTCACGGGCTTGCTGTCCCGGATGTACGCGCGCAGCATCTGGAGGTCTTTCTTGTACTCGGGTCCACGCACCACAATGAGCGCGTGGCGGCCCTTGAAGTTGAGGTCCAGGTTGCCGAGCTGCAACTCGCGCGTGAGCAGGTACACTTCTTTCTTGAGGTATCCCAGTGTGTTTGCGGCGAAGCTCTCGATCTGGGATTCCATGTTCTCGCGCGCGAGCTGGATGAGCTGGTCCAGGGACTCCTGGGACTGCACCGTGCCCTGGCCCATGAGCTGCCCGTTGCGGAACACCTGCCCGTCGCGCACCTCGATGGAGTCGCCCTCGTTGAGGCGGTCCATGATGTCCTTGCCGATGTTGTCCACCAGAGGGATGCCTGCGCGCAGAATGGTGTAAGGCCCGCGGTTGATGTAGCTGCCGGTGAGGGACTTGCAGCAGTTGAGCACGGCCTTGACCCTGCAAGCGACCAGGGACTCGGCAGCCACGGCGTCTATGTCGTCATGGGCGATGAGCGCGATTTCACCGGGCTGGATGCGCGCGGTGAGGTTCTTTGTGCGGCGGTCTTTTTTGACGGTGCCGTTGAATTTCATGGCGTGAAGGACCGCGCTTCCTGCGCGCGGCTGCTCTCCTGCGGTTTTGTCAGTATTCACCGGCCTGCTCGATGAGTTTCTGGGCCAGGTCGTGGGATTCCTGCATGCCCGAGTCTCCGAGCATGCGCGCGATCTCGCGCACACGGTCCGCGCCGTCCACCTCGCGGGCGTGGATGACGGTGCGCTTGGCCTGCGTTTTCTTGGACACGGCCATGTGCCTGTTCGCGGCCGCGGCGATCTGCGCCAGGTGGGTGACGCACAGCACCTGTCGGCCCGATGCCAGGCGCGCGAGTTTGCGCGCGATGGCGTGCGCGGTTTCCCCGCCGATGCCCGCGTCAATCTCGTCAAATACAAGTGTGGGCACATCGTCCGCGGAACTCAACAAACTTTTGAGCGCGAGCATCACGCGCGAGATTTCCCCTCCGGACGCGATCTGGTCCAGGGGCTTGGGCGCTTCGCCCGTGTTGGCGGAGAACAGGAAGGCCACGCGCTCGGCGCCGGTGGGGCGCAAAAACACGGGCGCCGCACCTGCGGGCAGACCCGAATCAAAGGGCTGCAGCTCGGCCTTGAACGCGGCGCCGGGCATGGCCAGTTCCTTGAGTTCATTTTTGATGGCTTTTGAAAATTTGTCCGCGAGTGCGCGGCGGGACTTGGTGAGCTTTGCGGCCGTATCCGCGGCCCGCGCCTCGAGGTCTGCGGCCTGTTTTTCCAGGGCTGCGATGCTGTCCTCGTCCAGGGAAATGCTCTTGAGCCGCTGGGCGCTTTGGGCCTTGAAATCCAGCAGAGCGGCCGCGGAGCCGGCGCCGGTTTTTTTCATAAGATCCTTAATCTGGAACATGCGGTCCTGGAGTTCTTCGAGGCGCTGGGGGTTGCTCTCGAACGCGCCGCGCATTGCGCCCAGAGACCGCGCCGCGGCGTCCACAAGCGCGTCAGCCTCCTCGATCTGCGCCATCACGGCGTCGAGTTCAGGGGACAC
>JAGUYV010000453.1 GCA_020061125.1 bacterium
CCACGACCGCGCGCGCCACGGGCAGCACCTTGTCCCACACGCCCATGGCGTGGCTCGGATCCGCAAGCACGGGCAGGTGCGACTTCTCCTTGATGCTCGGCACCGCGCACAGGTCCAGGGTGTTGCGCGACGCGTCCGAGAATGTGCGGATGCCGCGTTCGGCCAGCACGATGTTTTCGTTGCCCTCGCTCGCGATGTACTCCGCGCTCATAAGCAGGTCCTTGACCGTGGCGGACATGCCCCGCTTGAGAAGCACGGGCTTGCGCGTCTGGCCCACGATCTTGAGCAGCGAGAAGTTCTGCATGTTGCGCGTGCCGATCTGCAGCATGTCCGCGTAGTCCACGGCCAGTTCCACGGATTTCTCGTCAATGACCTCGGTGACCACGGGCAGGCCGGACGCGTCGCGCGCCGCGGCCAGCAGCTTCAGACCCTCCAGGCCCAGGCCCTGGAACGAATACGGCGAAGTGCGCGGCTTGAACGCGCCCCCGCGCAGCACCGCAGCCCCGTTCCTGGCCAGAAACACGGCCGTGGACACGATCTGCTCCTCGTCCTCCACCGCGCACGGCCCGGCCATGATCGTGAGATTCCCGTCCCCGATTGACACCGGACCCACGCGCACCACGGTGTCGTCCGGGTGGAACTCGCGCCCCACCAGCTTGTACGGCTTGGTGACATGGATGACCTCGCGCACGCACGGCAGGGCCTCGAACGGGCCGCCGTCCACCTGCCGGTCGTTGCCCAGCACGCACACGGCCGTGCGCACCGCGCCGGGCATGGCGTGCGGCCGGAACCCCATGGCCCGCACCATGTCCTCCACGGTTTTGACATCGGCCTCCGTGGCCGAGTTGCGCATCACGATCAGCATGGGACCCACCGCCTTGTTCCGGAACTTGAACACGCGCGGCGCACCGCGCATTCACAGCATAGAAAATTTCATGCTGCCCCGCAAGGCGGCGCGTTCCCCCGCCGCGCATTTCCGTATATGATCGTGATGGATGCAGAATCAGAAACCGGAGGCCACGCATGAATGACCGGGGGCGGATTAAGATAGCGCTGATCGGCGCGGGCGGCGCAACATTCGGGTCGCTGACATGTTACGAGGCGGTGCGCGCCCAGGGGCTGCGGGGCGGCGAGTTGATGCTGATTGACATCAATGCGGAGACCCTTGAGCGCACGCGCGCGGCCGCGGAGCGCATGAACCGCGCCCTGGGCGAGCCTCTGGCAATCTCCGCGGACACGGACACGGCGCGCGGCATCCAGGGCGCGGATTTCATCGTGCTGTCCGTTGAGGCGGGCCGCTGGAAATACTGGCGGCAGGATCTGGAAGTGCCGTGCAAACACGGGTCCATGCAGGACATGGGCGAGTGCGGCGGCCCCGGCGGGCTGTTCCACGCCCTGCGTACGATTCCCCTGGCCCTGTCCGTGTGCCGCATCATCGAGGAACACGCGCCGGGCGCACTGCTCATCAATGTGACCAACCCCCTGCCCCGCGTGACCCTGGCCATCCAGCGCGCCACAAAGCTGCGCTGCATCGGCGACTGCCCCGAGTTCCGGCTCGCGCAGCCGCGCCTGGCCCTGGGGCTGATGGCGCCCATGAGCAATCTGCGCGCCACGGCCTGGGGCCTGAACCATTTCACCTGGTACCACGAAATCACGGCCGCGGACTCGGGCGCGGACCTGTACCCCCGGCTGCGCCGCAACGCGCGCCTGTTCCCGTTCCTGCACGGAAAGCTCGCGCGCAAATGCCTGGACGAGTTCGGCCTGTACCCGGTGAGCGCGGACAGCCACATTGGCGAATACCTGCCGAGCGCGGGCCGGTCAAGCCGGTCCGTGCTGCCCGAATGGTTCCCCTATCAGCAGTTCTCGGAATTCGAGTGCGGGTGGCGCGTGCGCCTCACCGAGTGGTACGGGCAGGGCCGCATCAGCCTGCCGCTCGAAAAAATGCCCCGCGCCGTGGAGGGCGCCATGGAACTCGTCGAGGCTCTGGCCACGGGCGCTCACAAAGAGTTCGGCGCCGTGAACGCGCGCAATGACGGGCGCATCCCCAACCTGCCGGACTGGGCCGTGGTCGAGACGCCCGCGCAAACACGGAACGGGCAACTCGAACCCGCGTCCATGCCGCCCGTGCCCGAACCCCTGGCCGGGGTCATGCAAACACAGTGCGAAATCCAGCGCCTGACCGTGGACGCGGCGCTGAACACGGACCCGGAGGCCGCAATCGCGGCGCTGGCCATAGATCCACTGGCCCCGCCCACGGAGCAGGCCTGCCGCGCCGCATTCGAGGAAATGAAATCCCTGCAGGGCGACGCGTGGGGTTTCTGACCAGCCGTTTTCCCGCGCGTCCTGCGATACGGCTCCTGTTTTGCAAATCCCCTTGGTGAAGATTCGCTTTCATTCGTGCGAATTCGTGATCCGCATTTTTTCCTTTCCCGCGCCCGCGCGCCCGTATGCAATTGCGCGGCCTCATGCTATAATTCCGGCATCCGAAAGACTGGAAACGCGGCGCGCGACTGGCTGCGGGGAGGGACTTGCTTATGCGCATCATGATCACCGGCGCGTCCGGATACTTCGGCCAACTGCTCGCCCAGCGCCTGCGGGACGACCTGGGCGCGGACACGGAAATCATCGGCATTGACATCCGCGAGGCAGAGGACACGCCCCAGGAAATGCGGTTCCTGGAGGGCGACACGCGCAAGAAACGCATCGAGGACATTTTCAAGGTGCAGGACCAGATTGACACGGTCATCCACCTGGCGCGGGACGCCACCCCGGGCCTGCCCAGCGACAAGTCCATGATGACCAATGTGTACGGCACGGCCCACATGCTCGAGCTGGCCCTCAAGTACAAGGTCAAGCAGTTCATCTTCCCCAGCGCGAGCATCGTGTACGGCGCGCACCGCGACAACCCCGCGCTCATCCACGAGTGCCACCCCCTGCTCGGCAACCGCGATGTGTCCAACATCCGTGACCGCGTCGAGGCCGACATGATCTGCCAGTCCTTTTCCAACAACACGAGAATGAAAGTCGTGATTCTGCGGATCGTGCCCATCTGGCGCGCCCAGGGCAACGGCATGCTCCAGCGCTACATGAAGCACGACCTGGTTCCCACGCTCATGGGCTACGACCCCATGTTCCAGATCATCTACGAGGAGGAAGTGCTTGAAGCCTTCAGCCTCACCGTGCGCAACCCCAAAGCCTTCGGCGCCTACAACATCCGCGGCCGCGTGTTCATGCCCCTGTCCAAAGTCATCAAGGAACTCGGCAAAACGCCCCTGCCCCTGCCCGAGCCGCTGGTGCACAAAAAGGGCCAGTTCCGCTGGTCCGAAAATGTGCGCTTCGATTTCAATTACCTCAAATACCCGTTCTGCGTGGACGGGGACCGCGCCAGGCGCGAACTCAAGTACCGGCCCGAGGAAATCACCATCACCCGCGTGTGACCCGCGCACGGAGCGTCTCTTATGAGCGACTACAAGGATCTCAAGCACAAGCACTTTTTCGACGGCACGGCCGAGGCGTTCATGAAAGACCTGCTGCTGCGTTCGGACGCGGGCATGCAGGACGGCCAGTACGACATGATCGGCGGCGACATCAACGCCACCGCCAAAACCATGTCGTTTTTCCTTTGGTTTTATAAATTCTACTTCCGCGTGGAAGTGCATGGCGTGGAGAACATCCCGCAGGACGGGCCCGGCCTCATCGTGTCCAACCACGCGCCCATCTTCCCGTTCGACGCCACGCAGATCGCGCTCGCCTGCCTGCTCGAACCCGAGAAGCCCCGCTATGTGCGCACCATCGTGAACCGCGCCATCGCCGACATCCCTTTCTTCTCCACGCTCATGTCCCGCACCGGTCAGGTCATCGGCTGCGACGACAATGTGCGCCGCGTGTTTGAGAACCAGAACCTGATCGTAGTGTTCCCCACGGGCGCCGAGGGCGACATGAACACCATCTTCAACAAGTACCAGGTGCATGAATTCGCCGTGGGTTTCATGGAATACGCTCTGCGGTTCCGCACGCCCGTGACGCCCACCTGTGTGACGGGGTCCGAGGAAGCCGCGCTCACCCTGGGCAAAATCAACACCAACCTGGCCGGTTTCAAGCACATTCCGATCACGCCCATCTTCCCCTGGCTCGGCCCCCTGGGGTTCATCCCCTTCCCCAGCAAGTTCCGCATCTATTTCGACCCGCAGATTGATTACCACACCGAACACCGCGAGGAACGCGACAACCCCGAGAAAGTGCGCGAACTCGTGGAGGGCCTGCGCCAGCACATCCAGCACATGCTCGATTCCGCACTGGGCCGGAAATGATTTTCCGCTATACCCGTGTTTCCAAAGAGCATTGCGCAGAAACAATGCAAATCTGGTACAATGGAGAAAAACCAGACTCTGCATAAAGGTGGCGATGCGTCATGAAACGCGCTTTTCCGGTGATACTGATAGCCGTGTGCGCGCTTGCGGGTTGCGCGCGCATCAAGCAGTTCGCGGACCCGCCCGCGGCCAAGTTCTACAGGGACTACCGCCGCGGCGTGGTGCAGGAAGATGTGCGCAACTACATGGAACTGATAAACCACAATTTCGTGGATTACAACCTGGATGTGATCAGCGCCGAGGAGGAAAACGCGGTGTACTACATCCAGGCGTCCGAAACCGTGCGCTGGATGCCGCCCAACGCCGCGGGCATCAATTTCGCGACCATTGTCACGCGCGAGTTGTCCGCCGTGGTCGAGGAAATTGACGGCGAATGGCAGGTGACCGGCGAAACCGTGGAAAGCGAAAACATCAGCACCTACGACCAGAGGCAGTAGAGGCGCCGGGATTTCCTGTTCCAGAATTCACGATGTTATGAATTTGCGGATTCTGCCGTGACGAATTCACCCGCGTCTTCACGCCTGATTCCGGGCCGCATTTGCCGCGCCGGGGCAAGGCTGTCATAATGGATGCGGCGGGTTGCGGCGCGCGCCGCACTTTCCCGAGGGAGGCTTGCCCCATGCGCGCTTTGCTTTGTCTGGTTTTCTGCTGCCTTATTCCGGTTGCGGCGTGCGCGCCGTGCGCGGCCCAGGAGGGTGCGGATTCTCCGGACGACATGTGGTCCCCGGGAATCAAGACCGTGGAGTGGCAGGTCAATTATCCGTTTTATCTCGGGCTGGACAATGAGGAAACCGCACTGGAGCTGAACCGCGCCCTGGCCGCGCCCGCGGACCAGTTGCGCGCATTCGCGGGCGGAGACGGCCTGGAACCCGGCGCCGGGCTGTATATGACCTTTTCCGTCACGCGCCGCACCAACGCTTTCATCAGCGTGGCCTACGAGGCGTCGTTCATGCATCTGGGCGCGGCGCACCCGGTCAATCCCATGTTCGGCGTGACCGCGGACCTGGCCACGGGCCGCCCCTATGCGCTCATGGACATGTTCGCGCCCGGTTGCGACGCGCAGAAGCTGCTTATTGGTGAAATCGCACGCTTTACGGAAAACAACGACGCCATGCTCCTGGCCCCGGTGCAGTCTCTGAATCTCGATCTGGACGAAGCCTGGCAGCGGCCCGGCTTCTTTCTCACGCAGGAGTCATTCGTGCTCTTTTTTCAGGAATATGTGTTCACCCCGCATGTGTTCGGACCGCTGGTGGTGGACATCCCCTACGCGCGCCTCGACGGCTGCCTCAAAAAGGAGTTCATGCCCGGAAGCGCGGAGTAAATACGGAACGGATTTGATTTCATGGCAAAGAACCAGACAACCGCGGTGCTGCATCTGGACAAACAGCGGGGCCGCTCGTTAAGCCGCAGGCACCCGTGGCTGTTCTCGGGCGCCATCGAGCGCATTGACGGCAACCCCGGCCCCGGCGACACCGTGGACATGGTGAGCAGCAACGGCAAGTTCCTGGCGCGCGGCGCGTACAGCCCCAAATCGCAGATCCGCGCGCGGGTCTGGACCTTCGACGCGGACGAGCGCATTGACGAGGATTTCCTGGCCCGGCGCGTGCAGCGCGCCGTGGACATGCGCCATGCTGCGGGCATCGCCGCGGCCGCGGATACATACCGCGTGGTTTTTTCCGAGGCCGACGGGTTGCCCGGCCTCATCGCCGACCGGTACGGCGATACGCTTGTCGTGCAGATCCTGTCTGCGGGCGCGGAGCGGTTCAGGGACGCGCTTGCGGATCAGTTGATGAAAAGCACCGGCTGCAGCCGGGTGTACGAACGCTC
>JAGUYV010000152.1 GCA_020061125.1 bacterium
GACAGCAGTAAGCCGCACGGCGCATTCCCTATCTGGCACATCAGGCCGGAATTCCCAACCAGGGAGTTCCGGCTTTTTCTTTGCCGTGCGCGCGGCGCGCCGTTGTATAATGAATTGTGCTGCGCAAACACTCCGGCGCCGGGCGCACACGAGGCCCGGCATCCGTACCCTGGGGAGGGATCGCAATGATCGTTTACCTTCTGCGCCACGGCAAAGCCGAGGATGGCGGCCCGGGCATGCCCGACAGGGACCGGCAACTCACGCCCGAGGGCGTCGAATCCATGAAAGAGGAACTGCCCGGAATCAAAAAAAACGCGCCGTCGCTGGATCTGGTGCTGACCAGCCCGTACCCGCGCGCGGCGCAGACCGCACGCATCGCCGCGCAAGCCTACGGCATTGAAGACAGGGTCGAGGAAACGGACGCCCTGGCCGCCATGGACGCGGAACCGGACATTCTGAAACGGATCGGCAAGCTGCCCGCGGATTCCGCGGTCATGTGCGTGGGCCACTCGCCCCTGCTCGGAGATCTGGCCGCGTTCCTGTCCGGCGCGCGGGACGCCTACGCGCTCAAGAAAGGCGGCCTCGCCAAAATCTCTTTCAAGGGCAAACCCGCGGAGCGCAAGGGGACCTTCGAGTGGATTCTGAAACCCAGGGAACTCAAGCAGGGTTGACCCCGCGCACGCATTCAATTTCGCACACAAGGAGCGGCAACCCATGAATGTACAGCTCAAGCAGGTCTTCGACGCGCCCGTGGACATCGTGCTTCGCGCGCGCGACGAGCGGTTCGCGCACATCGAAAAAATCCCCGGACTCAAGCCGCGCGACATCCTCGAACGCAAAGAAACCGCCACGGGCTGGCAGACCCGCCGCGCATTCGAGGCCGGCGAAAACGCCGTGCCCGGCGCGGTTAAGAGAATGCTCTCCCCGGACATGTTCAAATTCGTGGAGCACCTCACCTTCGACGCCGCCGCCAAAACCATGACCTGGCACATGGAGCCGGCCGCGCAAAAGGACAACCTCACCTGGAAGGGCGTGAGCAGGTTCGTGGACCGCGCGGACGGCAAGAGCGAGCGCATCATTGACTGCACCGTCAGGGTCAAGGCCCCCATCATCGGCGGCCAGCTCGAAAAAGCCATCGCGTCCGGTTTCAAGAAAAGCATGGAAAAGGATCACGCCACGATTCAGGCCATGATCGCGCTGATCAACAAGGGCGAGGTGTGAACCCCGGCCCGCGAAACGCGGGCGCGGCCGGAGACGCGCATGACGGACTTGTTTACCAGACAGCTTGACGAGGCCATGGAGAAATCCCGGAGCCTGGCCGCGCGCATGAGGCCGCAAAGCCTCGAGGAATTCGCGGGACAGCAGCACCTGCTCGCGCCGGGCAAGCCCCTGCGCGCGATTCTGGACAAGGGCATGCTCGCCAACCTCGTGTTCTGGGGGCCGCCCGGCATCGGCAAGACCACGCTCGCGCGCATCATCGCGTCTCGCGCGGACGCCGAGTTCGAAGAGTACAGCGCGGTCACCAGCAAGGTCAGCGACATCCGCTCCGTGGTCGAGGCCGCCAAAAGGAGACTCGCTTCGAACGGACGCCGCACCATCGTGTTCGTGGACGAGTTCCACCGTTTCAACAAAATGCAGCAGGACGCGTTCCTGCCGCACCTCGAAAGCGGCCTCCTGTTCCTCATCGGCGCGACCACCGAAAACCCGTATTTCGCGCTCAACCCGGCCCTGCGCTCGCGGGTCAGCATCTTCCGGTTCAACCGCCTGGACGACGAAGCCATGCGCGCGCTTCTGGAGCGGGCCGCGCCGGACGCCGCGCCGGACGCTGCGGAGGAGATGTTGCGCATCAGCAATGGCGACGCGCGCGTGCTGCTGAACCTGTTCGAGATGGCCGCGGCCACCCTGCCGCAGGGCGCGCCCATGACCCCGGAACATGTCCGCGAGACCGCGTGCCAGCGCAACCTCGACTACCAGCGCCTGGGCACGGACCGGTTCGACATGGTCAGCGCCATGATCAAGAGCCTGCGCGGGTCCGACCCGGACGCAGCCATGTACTGGATGGTCCGCCTGCTCGAGGGCGGAGAAGCCCCGGAGTTCATCGCCCGCAGATTCGTAATCTTCGCGGCCGAGGATGTGGGCATGGCGCAGCCCAACGCCATAACCGTGGCTGCGGCCACCGTGGACGCGGTGGCGTTCACGGGCATGCCCGAGGCCGAAATCCCGCTCGCCAATTGCTGCGTGTTCCTCGCTACTTCGCCAAAAAGCAACTCCGCATACATGGCGCTGCACCGGGCGAAAAAAGCGCTGCGCGAAAAGCCCCTCGGCCCCGTGCCCCTGCACCTGCGGAATTACGATTTCACGGATGAAAAACAGGGGGACAAAGACGCCTACAAGTATCCCCACGATTTCCCGGGCCACTGGGTGGATCAGGAATACCTGCCGCCAGGCCTCGAGGGAAGCGTGTTCTACCATCCTTCGGATCTGGGGCACGAGAAGCGTGCCGCAGAATATATCGCGCGCCTGCGCGCCGTGCGCAACGCCGCGGCCCGGGACGGCAAAAAGCTTCCCGGCGATTCGGAATGATCAGCCGTATAGGGGCTGTTGAAACAGTGCGGGGGCGAAAAACGCTGGGGACAGGCTTCGTTTTCCTTGCGGAAAACGACCCAGTCCCCGGTTTTTTCACAGCCCTGCGCCAACATGAGCCAGCTTTTTGATTGGCGAAAGTTTTTCAAGCATTATTCCTTGGCGAAAGCAAACCACATAACGGATTCGCATCCAGCGTTATATCGCCGCAAAACCGCCGCGCACAAAGCGCAGAAGCAGCAAAAACGGGGACTGGGAACGCGGCGTTTTTCCGCGTGCCTGTCCCTGCTTTTGCGGCCACCGGGCTTTTCAACAGCCCCATATAACCCGTTCTGATATTTACATCATTTCATTGGAAGTCATGGTAATGAGCACGCCCTGGGTCTTGAGTCCGGGGCGCACTTCCACGAGGTCGGACTGGCCGAGCCGGTCGCGGCCCTCGTAGATGGCGCAAAAGCTCTGCGTAAGATCGCAGTGCGGCTCGCTGATGTCCCACAGCGCCAGGATCAGGTGCTGGCCCGGCGGCACGCCCGTGAGCGTGAATTCCGCCATGCCGCCCTTGATGCGGTCCGCGGTGATGACCTGGGACGCCACGGCGCTCGGGTTGGCTTTGTTCACGCTGTCAATGTCCGGGATGTAAATGAACAGGTTGCCGGTCTGCGTGGTGCGCTCACCGAGCATGATCTTGCCCGATACGGATCCGGATTTGCCGGAAGCGCCCGAGGGCTGGCGATCAAAATCGTAATCGGGCGTTTTGGGCGGCTCGTCAATGTCTTCAGGGAACAGCGGGCCGGAGTCTTCGGGCTGCGCGGCCTTCCTTTCAGGATCTGGCGGAGCGGCGTCTTCGGGCGGCTTCACGCGCACCTGTGGTTCGCGGCGCTCCTGTGTGGCCGGCTTTTGCGCGGGCGCGGGACCCCGTTTGCCGTCACCGGGCTTTTTCTTCGGGCAGCCCGCGAGCAGCGCGGCCCCGAGCAGCAGAATCATTCCGGCGGAGATGAATTGTTTTTTGGTCATGGCAATTCCATTGTAAGCGGGAACGGCCCGCTTGTAAAAAATATTTCACGCGCCGAACTTGAGCATCTTGAGCGCATTGGCCATTGCCAGGGGCATGATGGACACATGCGGGATGCGGCCCAGTCCGCCGGACGCGCACGCGCGCTCGGAAAACTCCGCCACACCGTCCCGGCGGCAGTAATTCGCGTGAATCAGCAGGGGCAGCGGGTGCCACGAGTGGCTTTTCAGCAATGCGGGCGTGGAGTGGTCCCCGGTCACCACGATGACATCCGGCTTGAGCGCCAGGAGCCGCGGGAGTTGCGCGTCGAGTTCCTCGATCACATGCACCTTGCCGTCGAAGTTGCCGTCCTCGCCGTAACTGTCCGTCTTCTTGATGTGCACGAAGAAAAAGTCGTGGTCCGCGAATGTCTGTTCCAGAATGTCGAATTCCTGGGCGATGGTGTCCTGTCCCTGCTCGTGGACCTTCATGCCGATGAGCCGGGACACGCCCTTGTAGTCGGGATACACGGCGATACACGCGGGGTTGAGCTTGTAGATTTCCTGCATTTGCGGCATGTCCGGGAACACATCGTAGCCGCGGGTGAGCACACCGTTGGCCGGTTCCAGACCCGCGAGGCGGAGGCGAGCCTCGGCGATGAACTCGTTGGCCACGGCCGCGGTTTTGCGCGAGGCCGTGTCCGCGCCCGTGACCTCCAGCGGAGGCCGGCCCGTCTGCTGCGGATCCGAGTCCGCGCAGTTTCCGCCAAGGCCCTGCCCGCGGAACACGATCACGAACCGGTAGTCCTTGACTGGCCGCACGAAAATCTTCACGCCGTCGAATTCC
>JAGUYV010000405.1 GCA_020061125.1 bacterium
ACCCGGTTCCGTGGCTGGCCGCGGCCGTGGCCGTGTCCACGGCCATCGCGGCCATGCACGCCACGCGCACCCTTCACCCGCCTGGAGGAGCCACCGCGCTTATCGCGGTCATCGGCGGCCCCGCCATACACAACCTGGGGTTTTTCTACGCCGTGATGCCCGTGGGCCTGGGCGCGCTGATCATGCTCGCCATCGCCGTGGCCGTAAACAACATTCCGGAACACCGCAAGTATCCGGACCACTGGATGTAAATCTGGCATGCGCCGCCGCCACGCACGCGGCAGAATAGGCAAACGGCAAAAAGGATATTATTGGTACCATGTTGCACAATCATGCGCACTCGCGGTATAATGGCGCGAGAAACGACTTGTATCGTGATGCGTCGGACGGCGGCCCCAGGGCCGCGAGGAAACGGGCAGTGGCCTCACCCTGTGCGTGTACTCGCCAGTTCAGATTGACATGACCGCGGGCGCGGCGCCGCTATAGCCGTGCCCGTTTTTAATTGGAATAGAATCAGCTTTCGGGAGCATTGATCATGACCCATGAAAACAATGACAGCGCGCAGCAACAGGGAAAGGAAACATCCCAAACGCCCACCACGAGCCGGCGCGGGTTCTTGAGCATTGCGGCCATGAGCGCAGGCCTGGTGGTGTCCTTCGGCGCTCTGGGCGGCATCGGCGCGAAGTTCCTCACGCCGCGAAAGAAAACCGGCGGCAAGGTCGAACTGTTCATCGGCAAAGCCGCGTCCATCCCGCAAAACGCCTCGGCCATCGTCCACGATCTCTCGGGCGCGGAGATCATTGTTTTGAACACGCCCGATGGATTCAAGGCCTTCTCCAATGTTTGCCCGCACCTGGGCTGCCATGTGCATTGGGAAGCTGAAAAGAAGATTTTCTACTGCCCGTGCCACGAGGGCGTGTTCGACGCCGGAGGCATGGCCACGAGCGGCCCGCCAGCCGACGCAAAGCAGAAACTCACCGCCGCGGAAATCAGACATGACAAGAATTCAGGAAATCTGTTCCTGGTCACGGAAAGCGCATAACGCGCTTCGGGACACTTTTGCAAAGGACTGCCGCACATGAGCCGCACAAACACGCAAGCTGCACAGGACAAAAAAGGGTTCTGGGCCACGGCATTGCCCGTGAACTGGGACGCGCTCAAGGAAATCGGCTCCGAGCCGATTCCCAATCACTTGAAAAAATGGTGGTGGTGCCTGGGCGGCACGCCGCTGATTCTGTTCTCGATCCAGGTGGTCACCGGCCTGCTGCTGCTGTTTTATTATGTGCCCAGCGCGGACGGCGCTTATCAGAGCGTTGACCAGATCACGCATGTGGTGCCCTTCGGCTGGTTCATCAGATCCATGCACAAGTGGTCCGCGAACCTGATGATCGCGGCTGTGTTCCTGCACACTCTGCGGGTGTTTTTCACAGGCTCGTACCGGTCGCCGCGCCAGTTGACCTGGGTCGCCGGGGTGTTCCTTCTCGGGGGCACGCTGGTGTTCGGGTTCACGGGCTACAGCCTGGTGTACGAGCAGATGAGCTTCTGGGGCGCCACCGTGGCTACGAACATCACCGAAGCCGTGCCGGGGATCGGGCCTTCCCTGGCCTATCTGATGCGCGGGGGCAAAGAGGTGGGCGCCAACACCCTCACCCGATTCTTCGTGCTGCACACCGCCATCCTGCCCGTTGCGGTCATGGGCCTCATCGCCGTCCACATCCTCCTCATCCGCCTGCACGGGGTCACGGAACTGTATTTCGACGGTGAAGTCATCCCCGAGGAAAAGAAATACTTCAAATTCTGGCCGGACCACATCAGCACCGAAACCATCGTGGCCCTTGTGGTCATCTACCTGCTGGTGATCCTGTCGCTGGTGTTTCCGGCGCACCTGGGCGAACCCGCCAACCCCAACCAGACGCCCCTTCACATCAAACCCGAGTGGTACTTCTACTTCAGTTTCCGCATGCTCAAGCTCACCGCGCTCAAGGTCAATGTCATCATCACGGGCGTGCTGCTGGCCGGGCTTATCTTCTGGCCCATGATCGAGGATTTTCTGCATGCGCGCCTGCGCATCCCGCGCAACATTTCCATCGTCATCGGCATCATCGGATTCATCATATTTCTGGGATTCACCCTGTGGGAATCCTTTGCATGACCCCAACACACAAGGACAAGAGGAGCTGAAAGGAGAAACACGAACATGTCGCTGAACGCGAAACGCTGGGTCATCGCCGCGCTGTCCATCCTGCTTCTGGGCAGCCTGCTCGTGGTGGGCTACCGGGAGGTAAAACGCCAGTTGCCCGAGGAAGAACAAAAACCCGTGGTCACCAAAGCCAACGAGGGGTGCGTGAACTGCCACAAGCAGGCGTCGCCCGCGCTGGTCATGGAATGGGAACATTCGCTGCACGCCAAGCAGGGCGTGGGCTGCTATGACTGCCACAAGGCCGAACAGAGCGAGCCTGCGGCCTGGACGCACCAGGGCGCGGTGATTTCCACCCTGGTCACGCCCAAGGATTGTTCCGAATGCCACCCGCGGGAATTCGAGGAATTTTCCGCCAGCCACCACGCCAAGGCCGGAGAAATTCTGGCCAGCCTCGACAATGTGCTGGCGGAAAAAGCAGAAGGCCGGCCCGGCGACCCGTACGCCGCCGTCAACGGCTGCTGGCAGTGCCACGGCACCATTCTTGACTTCGAACGGGACGCCAAGGGCGAAATTCTGCGCGCCAAAGTGGAAATCAAGGACGGCAAACAGGGCATGAAGCAGGAAAGCCAGCCCGTGTTCAACCACAAGACCTGGCCGAACAGCGGCATGGGCCGCCTCAACCCCGACGGCTCGCGCGGCAGTTGCCACGCCTGCCACAGCCGCCACGACTTCAATTCCCGCACCGCGCGCCACCCCGACAACTGCGGCAAGTGCCACATGGGGCCTGACCACCCGCAGATCGAAATTTACAACGAATCCAAGCACGGCATCGCGTTCCGCGCCAACGAGTCCCGCATGAACCTGGACAAAAAAGGCTCCTGGGTTCTGGGCGTTGACTACTCGGCCGCGCCCACCTGCGCCACCTGCCACATCAGCGCCTACAAGACCCCGCAGGGCGAACATGTGGCCAACAACCACGATGTGGGCAACCGCATTTCCTGGACCCTGCGGCCCGAGGTTTCAAAGAAAATCAATGATGTAATTTATGAAGACGGGTACAGGGAAACCCTCACCGACGACAAGCCCCTGCCCAAACCCGGCGACACCGTGGATTCCGTGTACAAAACCGTCGAAAACTTCAAGATGGTTACCCGGACCAAGCCGCGCAAGGTCAAGTCCGTTCTCACATGGCAGCAGCGCCGCCAGGACATGAAAGGCGTGTGCTACAGTTGCCACGAAACCTCGCACACCGAGAACTTCTATCAGCAGTACGACGGTCTGGTGAATCTTTACAACGAAAAATTCGCCAAGCCCAGCATGCAGATCATGACGGACCTCAAGGCCGACGGCCTGCTGCCCGGATCGCCGTTCACCAGCAAGGTGCAGTGGACCTACTATGAGCTGTGGCACCACGAGGGCCGCCGCGCGCGCCACGGCGCGTCCATGATGGGGCCGGACTTCACGCACTGGCACGGCACTTACGAGGTGGCCAAGCACTTCTACACCCACTTCCTGCCCGAAGTCGTCGAGCATGCCGCCAAGCTCGGAGGCCCGGAAATGGAAGCCAAGTACGATGAAAAGATTAAAGCCCTGCTCGAAGGAGACGATCACCTCTGGCTCAAGGGGCTTACACAGGAAGAGATGGACGCGCTCAAGCGCGAGAAGGAACTGCGTTACGGCAAATAGCATTCAGAGCGCCCGGCGGATATTGTCCTCCGGGGCGCATGATTTGCCTGAATCAACGCCTGCGGCCAGCAAGGTCCGCAGGCGTTTTTTTATTTGCGTTCTCCGCGGCTGTTTTCCGGATACAAAAAACGGCTCCTGCAAATGCTGGAGCCGTTTAGTTTTTGATTTACAAATTTGATGATTTCAGGTGGTGCTTTCTTCGTCCAGGAACCCGCGCAGCCGTTTAATCTGGCCTGCCTGTTTGAGCTTGCGCAGGGCCTTGGCTTCAATCTGGCGGATGCGCTCACGGGTCACGCCGAACTCGTTGCCTACGACTTCGAGAGTGCGCGGATGGCCGTCCACAAGTCCGAAGCGCAGTTCGAGCACGCGGCGTTCTCGGTAACCTATGCTGTTGAGCATTTCGCGGATTTCCTCGCGCAGCGCGGTCTGGCTCACGGCGTCCTCGGTGCGCGGGGTGCGCTTGTCCTCGATGAAATCAATGAGGTGGCTGTCCTCGTCGTCGCCGATGCTGGTGTCGAGCGAGATGGGCACTTTGCTCATAGTGATCATCTCGCGGATTTTGGCTTCGCTCATGTCCACGCGCTCGCTCAATTCCGCGCCCGTGGCTTCGCGGCCCAGTTCCTGGCTCAACTGCCGGCTGGTCTTGATGAGCCTGCGGATGGCGTCGGCCATGTGGATGGGCTTGCGGATGGTGGCGCCCTGGTCCGCGATGCCGCGGATGATGCTCTGGCGAATCCACCAGGTGGCGTATGTGCTGAACCGGGTGCCCTTGCGGAAATCGAACTTCTCCACCGCGCGCATGAGGCCCAGATTGCCTTCCTGTATCAGGTCCAGGAACGACATGTCCACATGGCCCACATACTTTTTCGCGATGGAGACCACGAGGCGCAGGTTGGCCTCGATGAGCTGCTGCTTGGCTTCCTCGTCGCCTTTTTCGATGAGCTTGGCGAGGCGGATTTCGTCCTCGTGCGTGAGCAGGGGCACGCGGCCCACATCTTTCATGTAAAGCTGGATGCTGTCGTCTATGGGCGCGTCGCTGCCCGTGGCGCTTTTCTCGAACAGCTCCTGACCTTCGTCTTCTTCGGCTTCCTCGTCTTCGTCCTCGGTGTTCTTGCCGCGGACAATGGCGTTGCCGTCCTCGTCCAGAATGGTGATCGAGCGCTCGGCGAACAGGTCCAGAACTTCCTCGATGGCTTCTTCTTCGAGTTCGGAATCCTGGCACAGGATATCAATGATCTGCTCGTACCGCACCTCGCCCTTTTTCTGCGAAATGGCCAGGAGCTTGGCGAGCTGTTTGTCAGGCCTCATGCCGCTGGGCCTCCCTGATTTGCGCATAGTTTCTCTGTCCTTATACCCTGTTGTCAGAGTTAGTATACGAACCAATTGTAAAAAAAGTATTCATTTGAAAAATTGCCGAATCAAAAACGGGCGGCAAACATAGACAAATGCGGCGCATTCTGTTAAGATTCACCGGGTTCAGCAATTGCCGGATAATCCGCGGGCCAGCCGGTTCTCCGCCGCCGTGTCCGCTCCCCCGGGTGGTGACTTCCGCTTATGCCGCGCTCCACGCCCGTTACACTCATACTATCCGTTGTTCTCTGCCTTTTTTGTATGTTTTCTTATAACCCGGCGGCCCGCGCGGCTTACACCGGCGGCGAAGTCGTGACCGCCAAACTGGCCGCAAGAATGCGCGCCCTCATCAGCCGGGACGATGTTACACCGGAGTACCAAGCCAAAGTCGAGGCCGCTCTTGACCGCACCTTCGACAAGGCCTGCGTGCGCGACTTCCCGGCCATGGTGCTTGCCCTGTGGGCGCCCGCAACAGCCGTGGACAACGCCAAAGCCGAAGCCCTGCGCCTGGCCGACAGCCTCGGACTGGAAAGAAAAAATCTGGCCTCCCTGCAAACCCGGCGCGCGGAAAACACCGCAGCCCGTGATGCCGCCGTTACGCTCCTTCCGAAAAAGCAGGAGGCAAGAAAACAGATCGAGCCGGATTACGCCGCAGCCCAGGCCGCTCTTGACGCTTCCAGGCGCCAGGTCCAGTCCCTCATTGATATAGACGATTCAGCAAGGAAAAATGTTCGCTCCGCAAAAGAAAAACTCCAGGCGCTGGATCAGCGGGAACAAAGAATAGATGCCAGACTCCAGGTTTTGAAACAGGCCACGGAAAACTGCCAGGCACCGGAAACCACAGAACCCGAAACCAAAGACGAGACCGCTAATTCCGAAAACAAAAATGAAAACATCTCCGGTCAGGAGATTCTTGAGGAAATCAAGAAGTTGATGCTTGAGCTTGACGCCCTGCCTGCGGCCAGAGCCGCACTCGAAACAGAGCGCACAGCAGCGGAGCAAGCCCTGTCCGCGGCTTCGGATAATCTTGCCGCGGGACAAAAGCGGCTTGCCGCAGACAGAGCCACATTCGACGATGTGGCGGATCGCCTGGGTGAGGTCAAAAAGCGCATCGCGGATCTCGAATCGGAAATCGTGCAACGGAACGCAAGGGAAAAGGACCTTGATGCGCAAATCACGGAGTCCTTGACTCTGATCGCCAATCTTGAGGTCAAGCTGGCCGAGGCCAAGCGCGTGGCGGACACGATTTCCGACAAGGCGCTGGCCGAATACAAGGCTGCGCTCAAGCCCTTTGACAACTGGGGCTGCGCGTCCGGCATGGCCATGGTCGAGGGCACATTCTGCATGGATATCTATGAGTACCCCAACCGCAAGGGCGACCGTCCGGCCGTGGGGGTGTCCTGGACCGATGCGGAACAGGCCTGCCGCGATGCGGGCAAGCGCCTGTGCACGGACGCGGAGTGGGCTTTCGCCTGCGCCGGGCCGGACTGTTTCATGCGCCACACGCCGAACGATTACAGCAGTGAAACATGCAATCTGGGCCTGGGCTTCTACGGCGAAGCCGGGCCGCGCATCTCGGGCTGGAGGCCGGACATGCAGGAAACCGGCCCCTACGACGACACCGTGAATCCCGAGCCTGCGGCCGGGGCCTCGTTCTTCGCGTGCGACAGCCCCTACGGCCCTGCGGATCTTGTCGGCAATCTCTGGGAATGGATCGCGGACACGCACAAGAGGCCCAATGTGCATGGCGTGCGCATCGGGGGCAACCCCAGCCAGTTCGAGCCGAACTGCGGTGACGCCTCCTGGTACGACGCCTCCACCACCCTGCCCCACCTCGGCTTCCGCTGCTGCGCCGATCCCCGCAGCATGTTCGCCGAAACCGCATTGAAATAATCTTCGCGCAATCACTTGCGTGCTGGTTTCCATCTAATAATATTATTTTGTTTCTGTAAAAGGACGGTTTTGTCCTTTTATTGAAATGAAATGGTTTTCAAAACCATAACTTATGCGTGGAAGCAGCCTTGATGCGGGGCTATAATGTGCGGTACGAGGAATATTTGGGCGGCGGGAGGCGCGGCGCATGGACAAGAAGCAGAAAAGGGTGTTTATGGAGCTGTTCAGCGGGTTGCCGCGGCAAGGGCCGGGCAGCGCCGCAGCCACGGCGCGCGCGTTTTCCATGTGCCGCCTTCCAGAGGGAAAAACCCACATAGTGGATGTGGGCTGCGGCACGGGCGCGGCCGCCCTGGAACTGGCGCGCCTGGCCCCGGAAGCGGACATCACGGCCATTGACACCCATGCGCCTTTCCTCGACGAACTCGAAGCCAGATTTCTCGAGCACGGGTTCTCGGAAAGGCTCATCACCGCGGCCGAGCCTATGGAAGACCTTCCCTTCGAGGACGAAGCCATGGATGTGCTGTGGTGCGAAGGCGCCATTTACAACATGGGCGTGAAAAATGCGCTCGAATCGTGGAACCGTTTCATCAAGCCAGGCGGATATCTGGCGTTTTCCGAAGTGTGCTGGCTCACGCCGGACCCGCCCGCCGTGGCCGCCGAATTCTGGGCCGCGGAGTACCCCGGCATTTCCCGGCCCGATGCCGTCATGGCGCTGATCCACGACGCGGGATACGAGCTTGCGGGCCATTTCGCCCTGCCCGCTTCGGCATGGACCGATGATTATTACATTCCCCTGCAACGGAATGTGGCCCGGTTGCGTGAGCAATACGCGAACGACGGGGCCGCGCTTGAAATCATAGATATGACGCAACGGGAAATTGATATATTCTACAAATACTCCGGCAGTTACGGATATGTGTTTTTCGTGGCGCGCAAGCCGTAGCCGCTGATGCTCCGGCGGCTATGTCTGGCCCTCGATGCGGTTGCGCGGTTCTCCGCGCTCGAACGCGGCGATGTTTTCGGCCACTTCGTGGAGCAGGCGCTGGCGCGCCTCGCGCGCGCTCCAGGCCGTGTGCGGGGTGACGATCAGATTGTCGAGTTCTCTGGCCGCCTCGGTCATGATATGCCCCGGAGCGGGCGGCTCCTGGCTCAAGACATCGAACGCCGCGCCCGCGATGCGGCCCTGGCGCAGGGCGTCCAGAAGCGCGGGTTCATCCACGATTTTTCCGCGCGCCACATTCAGCAGATACGCGCCGGGCTTCATGAGCGCCAGCTCGCGCGCGCCGATCAGCCCGCGCGTCTCGGGCGTGAGCGGGCAGTGGATGGACACGAAGTCCGAGGCCCGCAAAAGATCGTCCAGGGCTACGCGCCCCTGTGGAGGCGGCCCCTGCTGTCCGGGCCGCTGGCTCACCAGAACCGTCATGCCGAACGCCTGCGCTGCGCGCTGCACGGCCAGGCCGATGGCGCCCAGCCCGATGATGCCCAGAACCTTGCCTTCCAGTTCCATGCACTGCCGGTTCAGAAGGCAGAACAGAGAGCTGCGGTTCCAGTATCCCTCGCGCACATCCCGGCTGTACTGGGGAATGTTGCACGCAAAATTCAGAATGAATCCCATGGTGTGCTGCATGACCGCGGCCGTGGAATAACCAGCCACATTGCACACGGCGATGCCGCGTTCGCGGGCCGCGTCCAGGTCCACATTGTTTGCGCCCGTGGCCGCGATGGCGATCAGCTTGAGGTTCGCGGCCCGCGGGTTGTCCATCACATCCGCGCGAATCACAACCTTGTTGGTCACAGCCACATGCTGCCCTGACAGGCGCTCCGCAGTCTGCCCACGCACGGTCTCGGGATAAAACGCGCAATTCCAGTCATTGCGGAACCGGGACATGTCCATGTCGCCGCAATCCACGCTGGATGCGTCAAGAAAAACCACATTGAGTTTTGTGTTCGTTGCATTCATAGGGGACATTATAGCAGAGGCGCGCGGCGCATCAAATGCGCGACAGAGGGCCGGTGACGACCTGCGGCTCCGCCTGGTCCTGGATGATCATCTGGTGGATGGGGCCGGCGATGGAACGCGCGCGCGTGAGACGGAATTCGATGCGGCCCGCGTGCTGCGCGGCCATGCGCGAGGCGCGCAGAATGCCGTCGCGCGA
>JAGUYV010000479.1 GCA_020061125.1 bacterium
CGAAATCGAGCCTTCGGGCGCGCGCGCGGCGTGCGTCAGCCCCGCGGGCGGCGGCGTTTACGACATGGCGGGCAACGCCGCCGAGTGGACCCGCTCCACCCTGGATCATCCCTATCCGGAAAACAGCGCGTCAGGCGCGCCGCGTGTGGTCAAGGGCGGCAGCTACATGGACCACCCGCTGTTCACCCGTTGCGCATTTCGCGAGACATACGACCCCGAAGTGAAGTATGATACATTCGGGTTCCGCTGCTGCGGCTACCCCAGATAACCGGAAGCGTCAGGACCCGCGCATGCTCAACATATCGGATTTCGAAGCGCACATTCTGTCCCCGCTGGCGCAGCACAGCGCGCGCACACTGGGACGCAGATATCCCGAACCCGAGCACCCCTGGCGCGGCCCGTTTATGCGCGACCGAGACCGCATCATCCACTCCAGCGCGTTCCGCCGCCTCGAATTTAAAACCCAGGTCTTCGTGATCTTCGAGGGCGACTACTACCGGAACCGGCTCACGCATACTATTGAAGTCGCGCAGATCGCGCGCACCATCGCCCGCGGCATGGGACTGAACGAAGACCTGGCCGAAGCCGTGGCTCTGGCCCACGACCTGGGCCATCCGCCCTTCGGCCACACCGGCGAACATGTGCTCCACGACCTCATGCAGGAGCACGGCGGTTTCGAGCACAACCGACAGAGCCTGCGCATCGTGGAACAGCTCGAAACCCGCTACCCCATGTTCCCGGGCCTCAATCTGTGCTTCGAGGTTCGCGAGGGCATCGCCAAGCACAAGACTTCCTACGACACGCCCGAGGACGGGTTGCTCGAACGCGACCCCGGCATGCCCACCCTCGAAGCCCAGCTCGTGAATGTGGCCGATGAGATCACCTATTCCAGCCACGATGTGGATGACGGCCTGCAGAGCCGCATCCTGGCCGAGGACGACTTGCGCGAGTCCGCCCTGTGCCGCGGCATCCTCGAAGACATGGACCGCGACGCCCGCCTGCGCAACGATCCCGCCATGCGCCACTACCAGCTCATCCGCAATCTCATTGATCGCCAGGTCAACGACCTCATCACCCAGACCCGCGCCAACATCCGCGAGCACGGCGTGGAGACCATCGAGCATGTTCGCACCGCGCCGCTCCTGCTGGCCGCTTTCAGCCCGGACATGGCGAACGCCGCACAGGAGCTGCGCGACCTGCTCATGGCCCGCTTCTACCGCCACCCGCGCGTGGCCTCCATGTCCGGCAAGGCGACCCGCATCCTCACGGCCCTGTTCGACGCGTTCCTGGCCGACATCAGCCTGCTCTCGCCCGAGAGCCGCGCGCGCAGCGGCGAGGTGTCCCCGCGCCGCATGATCTGCGATTACATCGCGGGCATGACCGACCGCTACGCCATGGCCGAGCACAAACGGCTGTTCAACGACGCGGCGCCCGAATAACGGCAATAATAAATGTGACGAATTTCATTGATCAACCCGCGGCGCGACGGTACAATATCTTTGACTTGTTCGTTTGTTATTTTTACAACACAACATAAAACGGAGGAAAGAAAATGGCAGAAATCACCGGCGGGGAACTCCTGATGGAATGCCTGGCCGCCCAGGGCGTGGAAGTCATGTTCAGCATCCCGGACGGCACCTACAATATCATCTTCAAGTGGATCCACGACCACGGCAAGGAAAAAAACATGCGCATGGTGACCATGCGGCACGAGGCCGCGGGCGCGCACATGGCGGACGGATACGCGCGCGTGTCCGGCAAGCCCGCGGTGGTCATGTCCTGCGCCGGCCCGGGCGCGGCCAACATGATCAGCGGCGTGATCACGGCCCATGTGGAGAACATCCCCATGATCGCCATCACCACATCGCGCCGCACGGATCTTGTCAACCCCAACCGCGGCGGCATGCAGGTCTTCGACCAGGTGCCCGCTTACCGCGCCGTGACCAAGAACAGCATCTATGTCACCCGCTGGGAGAACATCCCGGACGCCGTGGCCGACGCGTTCCGCAGGGCCATCTCCGGCGTGCCCGGCCCGGTGCACATTGACATCGCCGAAGATGTGGTCACCAAGATCAAGGGCGACATCAAGAACGCGCCGCCCCGGCCCAAAGTGGAACTCGTGATGCCCGCAGCCAACCCGGACGATGTGGCCAAAGCCGCTGAAATGCTGGTGAACGCCAAGACCCCGCTCCTGTACGCGGGCGCGGCCGTGGTGCGCGGCGGCGCGTGGGAAGAACTCGAAGCCCTGGCCGATTACCTGGGCATCCCGGTCACGGCCTCTCCGGGCGGGCGTGGCGCTCTGCCCGAAGATCATCCCCTGTGCATCCCCACCACCGCGGGCATGGCCCGCGCCGCGGCCGGCCAGTCCGATGTGGTTTTCGTGGTCGGCGGCCGCTTCGGCGAACTCGACTTCTACGGCAAGCCGCCCCTGTGGGGCACGCCCGAAAACCAGAAGATCATCCAGAACCACATTGACATCTCCTACATGGGCCTCAACCGCCCCGTGGATGTGCCGCTCATCGGACACTGCAAGGTCGTGCTCAAGCAGGTGCTCGAAGCCGCCAAGAAACTCACGGACAAGCGCGAACCCATCAAGAAGCTCAAGGAATACAAGGACCTGATCACCCTGGGCACAAACGCCATGTACGCCACCCACGCGCCCGAGCAGGATTCCCCCATCGTGCCCGGCAGCATGATGAAGAAGACCTCGGACTTCTTCGGCAAGGACGGCATCATGGTCATGGACGGCGGCAACACCTCCCTGGGCAACGCGCATATCAACTGGATCAAAGGCCCGCGCCAGATGCTCTGGACCAGCGACTTCGGCCACCTCGGAACCGGCACCCCCTACGCCATCGGCGCCAAGCTCGCCGCGCCGGACAAGCCCGTGTTCATGATCACCGGCGACAGCGCGTTCTTCTTCAATGTTCAGGAAATGGAAACCGCGCTCCGCGAAAATCTGCCCATCATTTGCGTGATCAATGTGGACCACGCCTGGGGCATGGAAAAGAACTCGCAGAACCGCACCTTCGGCCACAACGATTACTTCGTGAATGTGGAGCACAAGCCCATCCGCCACGACAAGATCGCCGAGGCCATCGGCTGCTTCGGCGCTTATGTAACCAAGTTGAGCGAACTCGAACCCGCGCTCAAGGCCGCGGTGGACAGCGGCAAGCCCGCCATCATCCATGTGGAAGTGGACCCCGTGTCCAACACCAAGCCCGCGGGCCTGGAAATGTGGGTGGGCGCCAAGTCCGCCTGCTGAAACACGCGGCGGGCATGGCCCGCGCAAATCGTACAGTCTGCATCACGGGGGAGGGCCGCGCGCCCTCCCTCTTTCATTTGGCGCGAAAATGCGTTCCGGCGACTGCGCCCTACAACAAAATTTGAATTTTGCGGGGAACTTGAAGAATGTATCTTGAGTTCGGCTTCAACCGTTGGCCATATCGGGTAATTTCTCTGATAACGAATTTTCGGGGCCGTCAGTCGAGCGTCTCGCCCGAGGTGTCTTCCCACCAGATGTCGGAGTCGGGCCACTGCCTGGGCTTGGGGAGCTTTTCGAGCTTGCCGCGCTCCTCTTCGGTTTTCTTGAACTCGATGACCTCGATGCTGACCGGCTCGCCCGTGCCGAAGATGCCCGCGGACACGCCCGGGGTGAGCTGCCGGGGCTTCATGATGGAGAGCAGTTCCTGGGGCGCCTGGCGGTGCACGATGTAGTCGCCCGGCTCGGGGCGCGTGTCCTCGGCGGGCTGGAAGATGGCGTATCCGTAGCCGGCCTGGGTGAGACGCGCGGTGCCCACATTCTGCCCGGAGCGGCGCACGGTGAAGAAATCGCCGCGCCAGTAGTCGCGGGGCACGAATTCGTTGTAGCTCACGAAACGGCCGTCGTCGAGGATGAGGCTCACGCGCGGGGCCGCGGCTTCCTGCACCGCGGGCGGAAGGCGCATGAGCTGGAAGGTGTCGCCCACCTGCAGGAAATAATCGCGGCTGATGCGCACGGCCTGCAGCACGGCGTACGACGGGGTTATGGCCGACACTCTGGCGGTGCCGAGCATGCGGTGCGCGCGCGTGATGTACACCAAGTCGCCCTCGGACAGCGCGAAGGTGTAATCCCCGAACGCCACAGCCTGCTTCCTGTCGTTGATCATGTCAATGGACCCGATGTCCGCGGTGGACGGCGGGCGGCCATCGTTGGCCGGCCACTGGTCCGTGATGGACCAGCGCACGGGATGCGGCCAGTATTGCGGGAACATCCACCGGTCCGACTCCGGGCTGGTGTCGCCGTAGCGCCAGCGCTGCTGGTAAGCCAGAAGGTCCGAGTAGGTCCACCACTCGCGGTACGGGTGCATGTCGAAATAGTCCCATCGGCCCGAGTACGGCCAGGTGGCGGGATAGGCCCAGCTTTTGATGTACGGCCAGCTCACCAGGTAGGGCCAGTCCGCGGGCGCGGCCACGGTGTACGGCATCATGCCGAGATACTGGGACCACGAGTTCTGGGTTGAAGTGAAAGTTTTATCGTATGGGGGATACTGCGGCGTGACCGGTTCGAGGAACAGGCGCGTCTGCCCCGGATTCGCCCATGCCGCGGCCGGAAGCAGCAGCAAACCAAGAAGAATCGCGCGCAGTGCGTTTTTCACAAGCTCCATTTTCACCCAAACCGCGCCGAAAGGCAAGTCCCGAGGATCCGTCTTCCGTCTTCCGTCTTCCGTCTTCCGTCTTCCGGCAAAAGGCAAAGGCTAAGGACAATGATAACCACAGAGGACACAGAGGGGCACAGGGGGCGCGGCTTGTTGCCGCGCCATTAAAAGCGAGCAAGGGCGGCGCCGGACGCTGTAGCCGCAGAGCGCGATATCATAAAAATCATAAAGCTTATGGAGTGCAGTTCAGAATTCAAAGTTCTTCGCTCGGAATTCACCGCTTGGGATTCGCAGTTCATGGTTTGGATTCCGCTTTTGAGCGCGGCGTCAGCCGCGCCTTTGGTGTCCTTGGTGCTCTTCGTGGAAAAAGCCTTCGCCTTTTCCCTTGAATTCCCTGTGTCCTCTGCTCCTCTGTGTCCTCCGTGGTAATCTTTGCCTTTGCTCCACGCCCCGCTGACAATTTAGCTGCGCCCGGCTCTCACTTCCGCCTGTACGCCTTCACAATGGCCGTCATCAGCTTTGTGTCCGCGATGCCGTCGTCCAGACTGGTGAGCGGCGTTTTGCCGCGCCGCACGCAATCCGCGAAATGCCGGAGTTCCGCTTCGAACGCCTCTTCGTGCGATGCTTTGGTGGTCTGGTCCGTGGTGGCGTCCCCGTCCATGATCGTGCGGCGCACCACCGTGGCCGCGTTTTTGTGGAACGGATTGGGGAATTCCACCGTGACCGTGTTGCGCAGGCCATAGGCTGTGATGAATTCGTCGGGCCAGTTGCGCGCGGTGCGCGCCACGGTGAGGTTGCAGCGCAGGTCGCCGCCATAGTCCAGTGTCGTGGAAATCCAGTTGCCCTCGGGCCAGATCTCGGTGTGCAGCACGCGCACGGGGTCGCCGAACGCGCCGCGCAACACATTCACATCATGCGAACCCGTCTCCAAAAGAAGACGATACGCGGAGATCATATGCGGGGGCGCATCTTTGCCCACGGCCTGGCGCAAGCGCCGCTCCATGGTGTCCAGCCCGTCCGTGATGATTTCCGTGGGGATGTCGCCGCACTTGATGAGCCTGTACATGCTGCGGATGGCCAGGTCGTTGGCGAAACACGCGTCATGCACGGTGATCATGCGCACATCGCGGGTCTTGATCATGTCCCTGAAATGCTTGAGGCCCATGAGAAAGCCCTGGTCGTAGCGCTTCATGTACCCGATCATGAACACCGTTCCGGCCTTGTCCACGGCGCGCTTGATTTCGAGGGCTTCCTGCACGCTGAACGCCACGGGCTTTTCGCAGAAAATGTGCTTTCCAGCGCGCGCCGCCTTTTTCGCGATTTCGCAGTGGTTGAAGGTGAGGATGAACACCGCGTCCACGGCGCCGTGTTCGAGCATGTCGTCAATGTTTGTACAAGCGTACGGCACGCCGTAGTGCGCGGCCATGCGTTCGGCCAGCCTGCGGCTCACATCGCACACCGCCGCGATCTCGAAATCCTCCGAGTCCTTGAGATACGGCAGGTGCATGATCTGCGCCACCATGCCCAGCCCCACAACTCCAACCCTGATCGGTTTCATAAACGACACGCCCCCTTGATGGCTGATACTTCCGGACTGATCCGGTCCCCGTTATTATACACAACCGTGCAAACAGCGGCGGGGGGCGATTCGGAATGTCACACTATTTTTTGCACTTTTTCCTGCGGATAGAGCCGGTATGCTACTATACTATGGTCTGAAGCGGTGAAAAGCGTAAAAAGGAATGTGACGGTTTGAAGATCACGAATCCCCGGACCGGAATCCTCATGAGCGTGCATGAGAGCGGCGCAGGCGCGCCGTTGATACTGCTGCACGGATTTTCCGGGAATTACTCGCGCTGGGGCCGGGCCGCGGAACTTCTTGCGCGGAGCCGCCGGGTCATCACCTACGACCTGCGCGGGCACGCGGAATCCGCCAAGGCGCCTGGGCTGGATTATTCGTTCGACGCGCATGTGGAGGATCTGGCCGGGCTTATGGATGCGCTGGGCGTGGAGCGCGCGACGGTCGCGGGCCACTCCATGGGCGGCATGGTGGCGCAGCATTTCGCGCTCAAGTACCCGGAACGCGTGGAAAAACTCGTGCTGTGCGCCACCACGCAATGCCTCATGCGCAACCCCGCCAAACGCGCTTTTCTGAATCTCGCAATGTACCTTCTGATTCTGTTTCCTGCGATTCTGGGGTTTTTCGTGCGCCGCAAACTCAACACCAAGCCCGCGGAGCTTTTCCCGGAGCGAGAGAACCCGGCGCTGGATTTTGCAAATGCGGCGCTGGTGCGGTGCCTGCGGGCGATTGTGAACCACGATCTGCGGGGCGCGGTTTCTCGCATTTCCATTCCCACCCTGGTGCTGTCGTCCACACAGGATGAAATGATTGATCCGGCGCTGGTGAAGGCGCTGGCGGGCGAGATTCCCGGCGCGCGGTTCGAGCCGATACAGAACAACACGCATTTCGTGCCCCTGGAGCAGCCCGAAACCGTGGCCCGTGTCGTGGAATCGTTCCTGGAACAGACGCCAACGCAGACAACAGCTTCGCATTAAGCCGCTTTTTCAAATCCGCGCAGCTTGAGCAGATCCCGCAGCACTTCGAGTTCGCGGCCCAGCATGTCCACCATTTTATCGAATACATGGTCCGGCATTTCCTCGGGCTGGAACATGGTCACGGCGACCTCTGCGCCCGCGTTGTTGGGCAGCACGCGCAGGGGCACCAGGAACTCGCGGTCCGGCTCGGGGACGATGCGCTGATCGGCAATACCCGCGGCGGGGTTGTTGTGCAGGCGCACGCGCACGCTGCCGCGCGGGGCCGCGGACCAGTCGCCTCCGGCCCGGCTCATGGATCTGATGAATTGCATGGCCCACTGGGGCAGGCCGCGGATTTGCGATACGAACTCGAACACGCTGGCCGGGTCGCGGTCAATGAACACGGAAACGCTGCGCGCGCGCATGGGCCGGTCCTCGAACCGGCCCTGCATTTCCATGATGCGCTTGAGGGTCTTCATGGAAAGCTCCATGCTTTCAATGAGTTCGCGGAACGCGTCGTCTCCCATGCGCTCGGGCTGGAACATGGTGACGATCAGCTCCGCGCCCTCGCCGTTCGGCACCAGGCGCTGCGCGATGAGCATTTCGTCGTACGGCTCGATGGCCACGATCTGGTCCAGCACAAGCCAGTCGCGGTCAAACAGGGGAAAAACGCCCAGCGCGCCGTCTTCGTCCGTCAGAACTAGGCCCCTGTCCGGATGCGCGGGATCCGCAGGCTCCCAGTGCGCCACGCGGCGCGCGCGCGCCATGTGGTCGTACACATGGTCCGCGGGACGGCTGATGAATATGGATGTCGTGTGGGAATTCAGGAATTCTGCCATGGCTGCCACCTCACTTTGAGTTGCATCGTGTATAAATTCAATACGGTTTTGGGCATTCTTGTTCCGGTTGCAATATTAAAACAAGCGCAGGATGGCCGCGCCGGTTTTGCCATGCGCGCCCGGCAGTGCTACAATAGCATGCGTCAAATCATGGCCTGCGGGGATCCTGCGGGGATGTTGAAAAAGCCTGGCGGCCGTAAAAAACAGGTACAGGCACGCGGAAAACCGTCGCGTTCCCAGTCCCTATTTTTTACTGCATTCGCGCCTTTCGCGCAGCTTGTTCAGTTTTCAACAGCCCCCCGCCCCATCCGGGCCAGACCGCACGGGAGAACCGCCGTATGCTGGACACATATTTTGCAAAAGTCGCCGAAACCCTGGACTACATTAAAACCACGCAGATGGACAACATCCTGCGCGCCGGAGCGCTTGTGGCGGACACGATCCGCAACGACGGGATTATCCGGCCGTTCGGCACGGGACACTCGCACCTGATCGCCACGGAGATGTATCAGCGCGCGGGCGGATTCGGCCCGGTCATGCCCCTGCTTGAGGGGAATCTGATGATGCACGAGGGCGGGCGCAAGAGCGGCGCGCTGGAGCGCCTGCCAGGATACGCGGCCGTGCTGCTCGGGCTGCACGATGTGCAAAGCAGGGATCTTCTGGTGGTGGTGTCGCAGAGCGGGCGCAACGCCGCACCCGTGGAAATGGCCGAGGAGTGCAAAAAGCGGGGCATGAAGACCGTGGCCATCACCTCCCTGGCGCACTCGAAGTCCGTGTCGTCGCGCACGCCAGGAGGCAAGCGGCTGTTCGAGGTGGCGGATGTGGTGATTGACAACGGCACGCCCGTGGGCGACGCCACGGTGCATTTCGAGCAGACCGGCGCGGGCCTGGCGCCCCTGTCCACTATAACGGGATGCTTCATCTGGCACGCCATGGCCGTGCACGCCGCGGAGCTACTCTCCGCGGACGGCGTCAAGCCCCCGGTGTTCATGAGCGGCAACGCGCCGGGCGGCGACCTCAACAATGTCGAACTTTACATGAAATACAAAAACCGCATTTTGTTCTGACCCGGATCAGCGGCACTGCGGCGGCGCAAAAAAGCCCGGTCTGTAAGGCCGGGCTTTTGCGTTGTTTCATGATTTCGACACTTGTGCAGTTACTGCGTCCAGAAAAACCCTGTTGCGGGCAGGCCGGCGGTGTTCACGGCGTTGCCGCTGTAATCCGTGACATTGGACGGGGGCGTGTAGGCCGTGATGTTGTATTGCGTTCCTGAACTGATGGTCTTGAGGCCCAGGCCCGACAGGGTGGCGTTGGACTTGAGAACGAACGCCAGGGTGTCGTTGGGAACATTGGTTGACATCATCATAAACGAGCCGTAGCTCAACGCGTTGGTTGTGTTTATGGTGAGGTTTGTGCCTGTGGATACTTTCTGGATGGTGATGCTGAAGCCCGATGCGGTGAGGGTCGGCTGATCGTTCAGATTCACGGTGTGGTCCATGGTCTCGCTGAACACCACGCGGAACACGGGCTGATCGTTGGGCACATTATTCGTGCCGTTGGCCGGAAGGAATGCGGACACCGTGGGGGCGGTGGAATCGGTGGACACGGTAAACGAGCCGCCCGCGGGAATGTTGGTCGCGGTGTCGAGGGCGTTGCCCGCAGTGTCCTTAAGATTCGTGGGCACGGTCCTGGCGGTGATGTTGTAGGTGTCGCCCGGCTTGAGCGTGCGCAGGCCGCCGGCCTGCAGGTTGGCGTTGCTCTTGAGCGTGAAGCGCAGCGTGTCGTTTGTTGTGCTGGTCGTGACCCAGGAGAATGTGCCGTAGCTCAAGGCGTTGGTTGCGTCAATGGTGAGGCTCACGCCGCTGTTTGTGTTCTGGATGGTGATGCTGAACCCTGATGCGGTGAGGGTGGGCTGGTTGTTCAGGGACACGGAGATGTCCATGGCTTCGTTGAAAATCACATCGAAGGCTGCGCCGTCCGCGGGCACCGTGGTTGTGCCGCTGGCGGGGCTGAACGAAGACACCTGCGGCGCTGTGGTGTCCCCGGCCGTGATCTGCACGCCGTCGGACGACGCCACGCTGCTCATCAGGCCCGCGCCGTTTTCAGCTTTCACATTCACGAAATAGGTTGTTCCCACGGTGAGCGTCAGCCCGGTTTTTGTGAACGATGTGTTGGTCCCGTTGTCAGTCCAGTCCACGGTGTTGGTTGCGCCCGCGGTGGTGCCGATGGAATACCAGTAACCGGCGATGCCGGATTCGCTGTCCGTGGACGCGGTCCAGGAAGCGGACAGGGAGGTTGTGCCTGTCTGGGTGTCAATGTCCGTGCCGGTTGAGCCGTCCACCAGGCCCGAGGGCGTGGAAGGCGCTGTTTCGTCCGAAGCGCCGCTCATGTCCTGCACCAGGGTGTTCAGCTCCGCGACATTGCCCTGCAGGGTGTCGAATTCGGACGCAAGCGTTGTTTCGCTGGTGTGGACATTGGTGAGGGAAACATTGCCCGCGGTCACTTCAGCCTGCAGGTTGTCGTCGAACCAGTCAATGAAATCGGATACATCGGTGATGCTGAAATCCGGGAGCAGCTTGATTTCCGCTCCGGTTTTGCCGGTGTTGTATGTATCCACGATTTTTGCAAGACCGGCCACGGCGAAAGTGGTTTCCGTGGTCATGTCTGAAGCCGTGACCGTGGTACCGTACTGTGACGAGGTGACCGAAACCACGCCATACACGATATAGGTGGTTGTGTTGATGGTGCGTGTGGCTTTGAGAATGTAATGGACCCCCGCGGTGACGCCGGAGATCGTGAAATTGCCGGATGTGTCGGTGGTGGCGGTTGTGAAGGCTGTTGCTGACAGAGTGCCGTCCGATCCCATGTTGTAGAGGCCCACGGTTGCGCCGGAAAGCGCCTGTGTGCTGGTGAGCGCGGCCTGGCGGCCTGCCGCGGGCCTGCCGAGTGTGAGTCCGCCGTCAATGAGCACGCGGCCCGTTATGGTGGCGGTTGTGGAGCCGCCCGTGTCCGAGGAACACCCGGGCGCCCACGGGTTTTTGATGCACGCGTTGGTTGTGGATCCCCCGCCGCCGCACCCTGCTGCAAGAGCAAGCCCCAGCAGTAACAGCAATCCGATCACATATCGCTTACGCATGAATTGACTCCCATGTCCGTGTTATGTCTGGTGCAATTATAACATAAGACGCCGCTTTTGGATAAGCCCGGCCGCGGGAAACCGCGCCGCGCCCGGCTCATGCGCCCATCACGCGGCGCATGGCCTCGATGCTCAAGCGCGCCACGGGAGACTGCTGCAGCAGAGCGCCGGCTTCGGGCGCGTGCCGCGCGGCCAGGCCAGCAACCATACCCAGAATCACCAGAACCGAGCACACGCCCAGCACGCAGCCAAGCGCTCGGTCAAGCCATGTCAGACGCGCCAGCCTCACG
>JAGUYV010000378.1 GCA_020061125.1 bacterium
CGCGCCGCCAGCCCGGCCTCGGCGATCTGGCCCGGCTGCAGCGCGATGTTCATGCCCGCGAAATATTCCACGAGCGCGCCGTCCGCGGGCGCGTCCCACACCAGCCGCAATTCGCCCCCGCTCTGGTCCACAAACTGCTCCTGCAGCCCGTTTCCGGTCATGCGCGCGCGCCGCACCGGCAGCGCATCCACCAGCTCGTTTGACAAGAATAGCCCTTCGATGCCGGTTTCCGGCATGTCTTCGAGCCGTGACCAGGACACGCGGCTTTGTAGTCCCGCGGCGCAAAGCAGTTCCATTTGCCCGGCGCGGAGCGTGGGGCTGCGCTCGTCGATGATATAACGGGTAGCCGAAAAGCAATCCGCGTGATTCTCGCGCAGATGCGTCAGAAGGTCGCGGCACAGGAACCCGCGGCCCGCGCCCATTTCCACAATGGTGAATGCCGCGGGCCGGCCCAGGGCGCGCCAGATGTCTTCCGCCTGCCGTGCGAGCAGCGCGCCGAACGCCGGATGCAGGTCCGTGCTGGTGTAATAGTCGCCGCCTCGGCCGAAAATGCGTGCGCGCGTGGTGTAGTACCCGTGGCGCGGATGATACAGCGCAAGCTCCATGAACCGCGCGAACGGCATGGGGCCGCGCTCACGGATTTCCAGGAGAATCGCGACGATGAGATCGGGATTGCCCGAAGAGTGGTTCATCAGTCCAGGAGTTCGAGTTTTTCGCGGATGAGGCCCACGAGTTTTTCCACGACCTGAATGTTGTGGAGGAGTTTTTCGCGGGAGGCTTCGTCGCGCAGGTCTCGGCGGAAGCGGTCCATGGCGGCGTCGAGGCGTTCGAGAGCGTCCACGCTCACCAGCAGCTCGCTCAAGGCCGCGTTTTTAAGCTTTTCGATTTCATCCTCGGGCACGCGATATTCGCGGGCGAAAAGATAGTAACCGCCGTCCGCGGCCAGGCGCTTGAACTCGATGTGCCTGTCCAATTCCGCGGGCGGCGGCATGAGCGTTGGCTCGTCCACGAAAAAAATTTCGCACAGCCGCATCTTCACGCGGTCCAGGTCGTCATCGGGCGTTACGAGGGTGTAGGTGGTGTAGCATTCGCCCGCGCATTCCATGATCTTGCCGGACCATGGCGCGGGTGTTTCGAAGTTGCAATTCACGCAACGAATCGTGTCGCGGGCTGCGCGCCCCATGTCGAGTATGTCTCCCGCGGAACATTATACAGGGAAGCGTGGCGGATGAAAACCGGGCGAGCCGTTACTGAACCGCATCGAGCCTGCCCGCGTCCGGCGCGAGCGCACCGTCATCCGGAACGCCCGAAAAATTCTTGATAAAAGTGCGCAGTGCGCGGTCCGCTTTGGCGGGGTCGGTTATGGGGCGCGCGCAGGCCACATCCACGAGACACGCGAACAGCGCGGGGCGGTCCAGGGGATGATACGGGGTTTTGGCGATGCGCGCGGCGTCGGCTGCGGCGTCCAGGGGCACAATTTCCTTGTGCGGGTCCTCGAACGATTCCGCGGCGCGCACCAGTTCGTGGAACGCGGGGTCGGATTTGCTGCCGATGATCGTGAGTTCGAGCAGGGCGCGCCCGGTGCGCTCGGGCACGGGTTCCGTGCGTGGCGTTGCGGGCGCGGGTTCGCCGAGCGCTTTTGCAATGTGCGCGTGCAGCCGGGCAGGGGGATCCGCGCCCAAATACACGCGCCTGCCTGCCGCGTCGAAAATCATAATGGTGGGCGTGGTCAGAATTTTGTATTCCTCTGCGATCTTCTCGCGCGAAGCGTCCCAGATAACCGGATATTTCACATCGTGCTTCTTGATGAATTCGCGAGCCTTGGCCTCGGTGTCCGAAATGTCCACGCCGTACAGGGCCAGGCCCTTGTCCTTGTATGTGTCGTGCAGCCTGTTGAGTTCCGGGACTTCCTCGGCGCAGGTTTTGCACCAGGAGCCGAAGAACACGAACATGGCGGGCTTGTCCCCGATCCGCTCCCTGATCGCTTCCGGCCCGTGCGCGGTGATGAATGCGTCGTGGTCATGGGCCGGACCCTGGCCGCCGGACAGCGCGCGCGCGCCGCTGTATAGGTAGTAAGCGCCGAACGCGATAATGATCAGCCCGGCCAGGCGCTTGGTCCAGTTCATCCACGCGCCGCTTTTGGGCAGGGACGCGATGGCGCCCGCGGATGCGCCCACCACCACGAGCAGCACGCCGAACCCCATGGCGTAGCAGAACATCAGCCCGAACCCGTAGGCCACGCCGCCGCGCTGCGCGATGTGGGTCAGAATGGCGAGCAGCACGGGGGTCGAGCACGGCATGGCAATCAGTCCGCTCAACATGCCGACAAGAAACACGCCCGCCGCGCCCGAGCGCCTGCGCGGCTGCAGGTTGGTGAGCGCCTGCGGCATGGGCAGGTGAAACACCTCCATCATGGCCAGTCCGAAGATCAAGAAGAACGCGCCCGCGCCGAGCAGCGCTACGGGGCTTTGCGTCAGCGTGCCGAACACCTTGTTGGCCAGCGCGCTCGCCACGCCAAGCGCCGCATAAGTCAGCGCCAGGCCCAGGACATAGATCAGGGACAGCAGCAGGCCGCGCGCGCGTGTGGACCCGGCGCTGCCCGCGCCGATGAACGCCACCGTGAGCGGCAGCACCGGATACACGCACGGCGTGAGGCTCACAAGCACCCCGCCGAAAAACGCCGCGGCCAGCGCCGCCGCGGGCGCGCCCCCAAGGTATGCCGTGAACTGCTGCAACAGATTCTCAAGCATCATGCAACCCCGCATCGGTATCTTGTCGTGCCAAACCCATTATAAATTCCGCGCGCGATTCGGCAAAAGAGACGCTTGCCCGCCTTATTCATCGCCTCGTTTTTGAATCAGAGCCACGGCCTGCGCGGCGATGCCCTGGCCGCGGCCCAGGGCGCCGAGGCCCTCGGTAGTTGTGGCC
>JAGUYV010000444.1 GCA_020061125.1 bacterium
CGCCCAGTCCATGCCCCTGGTGTTTCTGGGCGCGTTCGCCGTGGTGGCGTTCACCGTGTCCCTGTTCCTGTTCGAGTTCGTGTTTGAAGATTGACGGGCGCGGCGTTCCACGCTCTTGACGGAGGTTCTTTCCGCAATGCCGAAAATGCCGATAGGAGACCAGGCCCTGTGGTCGCGCACCAAGTCGCTGGTTGCCGCCGGTGGGCTTGAGAACATGCTGGAAATTCTAATGCAGGAAACCGGCTGGAACGAGAAGCAGGCGCGCAAATACGCGGGTCTGGCGCTCAAGCACTGCGCCGTGGATTACCACGGCTCGCGCATGGCGCGGGACCGCAATATCGGGCTTGTCTGGGCTGGCGTTGCGCTGGCGCTTTTCGTACTCATACAGGCCCTGGGCCGCACCTTGAGCAGCATGACGCAAATTGCCCCTCCCGTGATCCTTTCCATCGGCATTTACTTCCTGCTGCGAAGCCTCAAAACCGGGGCTATGGTGACCCGCGCGCGCCGCAAGCTCCCGCCCCCGCCCCACGAACAGCCCTGACTTTCCGCAGCTCCGGCAATTTTTAACACAATTTCTGCAATCTATTGCGCCGTTTTTATTGCAATGCTAAAATCCGATATTATTATCCTTGCAGCAAAAACCGCCATTGCCGGGGATTGCAATGAACGACCCAAAGACTCCGGGAACGCAAGACGACTCGTCCGGGGAAACATCGCAAATGCAAGATCTCGAACTGCTCAAGTCCATTTTCAACGGAATTGAAGAGATCATTTATGTCTGCGATCCCGAGACGCATGAGTTGCTGTTCGTAAACAGCGCGTTCAAGCGCATCACGGGAGAAATCCCGACCGGCAGCAAATGCCACAAAGTCCTGCAAAACCGGGAAACGCCCTGCCCCTTCTGCACCAACACCATCATCTTTCATGATAAACCGGGGCATGCCCATGTCTGGGAGTTTCAAAACCAGGTGACGGGCCGCTGGTATCGCTGTTCGGACAAAGCCATTCCCTGGGCCGGCGGCCGCATGGTGCGCTTCGAGCTGGCCACGGACATCACGGACTACAAGGACCAGCAGGCCCGCTCCGGAAACGCGCTGGAGCAAAGCGAATCTCTGGTCCGCTCCATCACCGACAACCTGGTCAACGGCATGGTGTACCAGATCATCCGCCATGCGGACGGCGCCAGGGAAATGACTTACTTGAGCGAAAGGGTCAGGGACTTCTACGGAGTCACCCCGGAGCAGGGCATGGCCGACGCCAGCCGCATCTATGGACGCGTTCACCCGGACGACGGCCGCAGGCTCTTCGAGCTCGAAGAGCGCGCTCACGAAACCATGTCCGTATTCCAGTCCGAGGCCAGGGTCATGAGGCCGGACGGGACCTGGCGCTGGAGCCTGTTCGTGTCGCGGCCCACCGCGCTCGGCGGCGGCCTCACGCGATGGGACGGCATCGAGTTCGACATCACGGACCGCAAAACCGCGGAGATCGAACTTGAGACCTACAAGCTCCACCTCGAACAGCTCGTGGAGGAACGCACCGCGGAACTGCAGTCCACCACCGAACAACTGCTGCATGCGCAGAAAATGGAAGCCATCGGCCAGCTCGCGGGCGGCATCGCGCACGATTTCAACAATATCCTTTCCATCATCAGCGGCACCGCGGAGCTGCTCCTCAAATCCACTCCCGCGGACGCGCCCATCGCGGCCAAACTCGAACGCATTCTCAACTCCGGCATGCGCGCCAAAGACCTCACCATGAAGCTGCTCACCTTTGCGCGCAAGGAAAAACTCAATGTCAAAACAGTCTGCCCGGAAACCATCGTGGCGGATATCGTGGACACGCTCACCAGCACCACAACGGAGAAGATCCGCATCTCCCACGACTGCGCGCCCGGTGCGCCATGCATCCGCGCGGATGCGAACCAGCTCTTTCAGGCTCTGCTGAACATCTGCCTCAACGCCATAGACGCCATGCCGGGCGGCGGCAGCCTGCGCATGCAAATCCGCACCGAGTCCATTGAGCATGACGAGGCAAAGGAAAACGGCGTTCAAAGCGGCGATTTCGTGGTGATTGAAATCAGCGACACCGGAACCGGAATTGAACCGGATAAGATCGCGAACATCTTCGAGCCGTTCTACACAACAAAGAGCCAGGGCAAAGGCTCGGGCCTGGGCCTGTCCGTGGCGCACGGCATCATAGCCTCGCACGGCGGTTTCATTAAGGTCGAGTCGAGCGCCAACCAAGGCGCAACATTCCGTTTGTTTCTGCCCGCCACGGACCCGGAACCGGATGAAGCGCCTCATGGCGCGCCCGCACAAGCGCAAACATCACAGGGCAGAATTCTGATCATTGACGATGACGAGGCGTTTGTGGAGATGCTCAAGGAAGCGTTGGAGCTTGACGGCTTTGAAGTGGAAACCGCCGTGTCGGGACCGCAGGCCATCGAATGCTACCGGCACGCCATGCGACGCACGGACGCTATCATTCTGGACATGATCATGACGGAAATGGGCGGCGTGGAGGTGTTCGCCGAGTTGAAAAAACTGAATTCCGGCGCGAAAATCGCCCTGTGCTCCGGATACAACAAGGACGGCGACGCCACGGCCCTGCTCGAATCCGGCGCCATGGCCTACATCCAGAAACCGTTCGTGATCTCCGAGGTCACGGAAACGCTCACGCGCATGATAAACGGCAAGCCCGCGCAAGCGCAGTGATCGTTCATCTGGCGATTGCGCTATCGGCGGCGCTTTTTCCTATTTGAGATATTTCTCGAAAAATTCGAATACGACTTCCCTGGCGGCCTCGTGGTCCTCGCGCTTGATGGCGTGCCCCTGGCCCTGGAACACCGTACACTTGCTCTCGACGCCGCGCGCCTGCATGGCCGCAGCCACGGCTTCGCAGTCCTGCTCGAATCCCACCGGGTCCTCGGATCCGACATACATCAGAAGCGGCACCGTGAGCCGTTCCGCGAACAGCGCGGGCGAACGGCGCAGAATCTCGAACCGGCGTTCAGGCACTTTGGCGACATCGCGATCCTTGATGCCGATCAGCGACTTCAGTTTTTTGATCCCCTCTTTGGTGACCAGAATATACAGCACGGACTCCACGCCCGCGGGAGTCTTGATCCACTGCGACACCATGCTCCGGATTTCCGGGGCCGTGAGATTGATCGGGGACGCGAACGAGGCCGCGGCTTTGACCCGGCCGGTGCGCAGCAAAGCGCTCAAGGTCAGCCCGCCGCCGTGGCTCACGCCCATCATCACGATGCGATCCGGATCCACCACGGCCAGGCCCGCCGCGCATTCCATGAGATTCAAAATGTCGTGGACCTCGTCGCCGAGCACATCCATGTCCCCTTCGGCTTTGGGAAACAGCCGCTCGTTGTCCTGCTCGCCGCGGTAGGTGGCCAGCGCGGCCGCATAGCCCCGCTTCACAAACCGCTCTGCTTCCTCGATGTCGAATCCGGAAATGCCGCTGAAACCGCTGTGGTTGAACACCGCCAGAGGGAACGGGCCGGTCCCGTGCGGCAGCGCCAGGATGCCGGTCTGCCTGAAGCCGTCCGAATTGTAGGTGATGTGCCTGATCACGCCGCCGTCAATGTCCTTGAAAACTTCGCCCAGCACGAAATCCACGCATTGCGGCGCGTATTGCGTGCTCGACAAAACATGATCCAGTTCTTCGGGGGTAGCGGGCGCAAACAGCGCGGAGACATAATCCTGCTGTGCGCGTGCCGGGGCCATGCAGAGGCACAGCGCCAACAGGCACGCAGTCCACGGCGCGAAAAACTTATTCCATAAATTCATGAGAAAGCGCTCCAGAGTAACAGGAGATTGAACCCAAATTCGCCGTTGGAATTTGGGTGGCAATCGCAAGAAGGCATGAGACGCAAGGCAGCAGGCGCATTTTTGCATTGAATAGAACTGCGGTTCATGAACAAGAAAATGCGCCGATAACGCAGCGAATCGTGCCTTGTTGCGATTGTAGGATTCGTCAAATCTTTCTCTTCTATTGACGAATCCGGGATGAAACCCGGCGCGCGCCGGGTGCGTTATTTCTTCTTCTTTTTACCGCCCTTGTTTTTGCCGCCTTTTCCCTTGTTCTGCGGGGGCCGCGCGCCGCCGGATTTCTTGCCGCCGCCCTTGCCCGGCTGCTGCGCCTTTTCAAGCTGGCGCGCCAGTTCCTCACCCTGCTTTTCGAGCTCGGTGATCGTGGGTTCGTTGGCCTTGGGGATGTACGGCACGCTGATGACCACAATGGCCGCGATGAGCATGCACACCGCGCCCTGGATGAACATCCAACGATAGCCCAGCGCTTCATTGCCCGCGGTGAGGGTTTTCTGGATAATGGTGCCCGCGATGACCACGCTCAAGAACTGGCCCAGGCCGGTCACAGTGGAATAGAAGCCCATGTACAGGCCCATTTTGGACTCGGGCATGAGGGTGGGCAGAATCGTGGCCATAATCACCACGCAGATGGTCATGCCGATGGCGGCGAAGGAAATCACTCCGAATGCGATTTTGATCACGCCGCTTGTTTCCGAAGTCACATGCTTGTTGAGCGCGAGCAGGGCCTTGAGGGTCTTTTCGCGCGCCGGACTGTCAGCGCCCATGACCGCTGACACGGCCGCGCCGCAGCCCTTTTCGTCCAGCCCTCCGTTCAGGCACCAGCGCATGGCCTCGGACTTCTTGTCCGGCAGGCCGTCTTCGTTGATGTCCTTTTTCTTGCCGTTCGCGTCCTGTACAAATTTGTCCTCGACGAACAAAGAGAAATCCGCGCCGGCGATATCCACCTTCTGCTTTTGCGCCAGGTCCGCCACCACTTTCGGGCTGCCAAGGTTCAAATTCGAGACCGAGCTTCTGGGTCCAATCACGAAATACGCGATGACCAGGGCCGCGAACATGGTGAGCATGCCCGCGAACACCATGTGCTTGCGGCTGATTTTGTCGCCGATGATGCCCACCGGCACGGCCAGGATCACGGACACGATCACAATGGCGCCGAGCACATAGCCCGCGGGTTCGTTCGGGATGTTGGCGTAAAATTCCATGAACTTGGTGAAGAACTGCACGAACACGCCCAGGCCCAGCCAGAAGAACAGGTTCGAGATGAGGAAGATGGTGAGGTCCCGGTACTTGGGCATGTCGCGGGCCACATCCACAAGGCTCATGGCCATGGCTTTGAAGCGGCTCTCCGGCTCGGGCAGTTTGTCCGGCACGAATTCCTTGATGGAGAACACCGTGGCCAGGGTGCAGCCCAGGTGCACCGCGGCGAGCACATAGAACGCCAGAAACTTGTTCGAGGTGTAAATGATGGAAAATAGGACCGCGTATGCGAGCAGGGTTCCGATGCCGCCGAAGGCGCTGAAGAACGCGTTGGCGGTCCCGAGTTTTTCGTTGGGGATAACTTCGGGTACCAGAGAGAAATATGGCACGGCCGCGAACTGGATGCCGAAGTAGCACACGGTCAGCACCGCCACCAGCGCCCAGATGTTGGTCATGTGCGGAATGAGCGCGATAAGCGGCGCGGAGATCAGCCCGCCCAGCAGCATGAGCGGCCGCCTCTTGCCCATGCGGGACACGGTCTTGTCGCTGAACACGCCGAAGAAGAACGACAGCGCAATCATGAGCTTGCCGATGCCCACGATGTACCCGCCCACGGCGTTACCGATGCCGAACTGCGTCTGCAGGAACGGCAGCATCACCGCCCCGTCGAAACTCCAGAATCCCACCAGGCCGAAGTTGATGAGGTTCAGCAGCACCATGGTGCCGATTGTCGCATTTTTCTTGTGTGCGTCCATGTCCGGTTGCCTTGACTCCCGTTCCGCCGAATTTTAAAGATTCCTTATTATGGCGCCGTCCGGCGCATTCGCAGATCATAGCACAACACAACCCGCGCGGCAAAGGAATCGGCAATGCCTCATGCATGCGCGTTTGACGCTCCTGCGTTCCGGAAATAGAATGATTCCTGCTTGAGTCGCGCTGCGCGGCTTCATGCGTAGAATGAACATCCGGAGGTCCGGTATGCCGGCGAACGACTGCATATTCTGCAAAATCGTGTCAGGGGAGCTGCCCTGCCACAAGGTGGACGAGGGCGAGCACACCATCACCATCATGGACGCGTTTCCCGCCACCAGGGGCCACATGCTGGTCATCACAAAACAGCACCGCACGGATGTGCTCGAAATGACGGACGCGGAACTGGCGGAAACCAACATCCAGCTCAAGAAGGCCGCGGCCGCGGTTCGCGCGGTCACGAACTGTCCGGCCATCAACCTGTTGAACAACTGCGGCGCCCTGGCCGGCCAGATGGTGTTCCACGCGCATTTCCATGTTATCCCGCGCTATGAGACCGACCAGTTTCAGTTGCGGTTCTCGAAGATTCAGTCCAGCGACGACGAAAAAGCCGCGCTGGCCGCGCAAATCAAGAACAGCCTGTGACCCGTGCACAGACCATGCCAGGAGATCACATTCCCATGACCGCGCTGCGCGCCACCGCATTCATTCTTGTTGCAGCAATCATCTCCATGTCCGGCTGTGACCGGTTCCAGCGCCGCGCGCAAGATCCGTACAAGAACATGCGCACCGTGCGCCAGCAAAACATCACCAAAACAATTCCCGCAAAGGGCGTGGCCGCGATATCCGTCAAGGAAAACCGGGGCGCGGTCTCCGTGAATTTCGAGCCGGTGGACCAGGTGACCGTGAGCGCAGTCAAGACCCTCAAGGCCCTTGACGCGAAGAAGGAGGGAAAACACATCGCGGATTTCACCGTGCATTCGGAACTCAAGGACGGCGTGCTCAAGGTTTTCACCAGATATCCCAAAGGATTCGAGAACAAATATGACGCGCGCGTTGCGTATGAGATCACCGCGCCCGGGGGCACGGATATGGCCATCGAAACGCAGACCGGGGCTGTGGCGGTCACCAGCGGTGCGGGGGATGTGACCGTGAAGACCGTGGCCGCGCCCGTGGCCGTGAGCGACGCCCTGGGCGCCGTGTCCGTGACCACGGATTCGGGCGATGCGCGCGTGCTGCACTGTTTCCGCGGCGCGTCCGTGAAAACCAAAACCGGAAACATCGAATTCCGCACAGAGGCCCCTCCCTCTGCCAGCACGGTTCTGGAAACGCAGACCGGGCGCGTGGACATCCTCGTCCCGCACCACTCGGACCTGGCGATTTCCGTAGAATCGCCCAATGCGGACAACGCCATTGCGGGCTTTGCGTCCCGCGCTCAAGGCGGTAGCCTCACTCTGGGCCAGGGCGCGTTCTCGCTGCACGCACGCTCCAAAAAGGGCGCCGTGTTCGTAATTCCTTTCAGCGAATAAAAACAATGAGCACCACAGAGGCCACAGAGGGCATGGAGGAAACGGCCAATGGCCGCTTAACATTTCGTTGTTTTCTCCACAGCCTCCGTGTCTTTTCGTCTCCGGTTATCCGTGCTAATTCCGCTCTCTTCTCTTTGTATCCGCTCCTCACGCAGCCGCACAACTTCCGCATTGACACCCGCAGGCAGACTGATAGAATGTAACGCGTATTCGCCGACAGAGCGCCGGGGACGCAACGGCGCGGCGCTTGCGCCGCGCTGCATGACCATGACGCCCGCGGCCATCAGACTTTCAGGAGATGATTTGACATGACCGGAAAAGCCATCCGACTCGAACGCATCATCAACCGCGAAACCGGGTGTTCGGTGATCGTGCCCATGGACCACGGCGTGACCGTCGGCCCCATTCCCGGACTCATTGACATGGGCAAGGCCGTGGACCAAGTGGCCAACGGAGGCGCCAACGCCGTGATCGGACACCTCGGGCTGCCCCTGCACGGTCACCGCAAATCAGGCAAGGATGTGGGCCTGATCCTCCACCTGTCCGCCAGCACCTCGCTGAACACCGACCCCAACCAGAAGGTGCTTGTCAGCACCGTCGAGCGCTGCATCCGCATGGGCGCGGACGCGGTGAGCATCCATGTGAACCTGGGCGCGGACACCGAGGCGCAGATGCTCAAGGATCTGGGCGCCGTGTCCCTATCATGCATGGAGTGGGGCATGCCGCTGTTGGCCATGATGTACTGCCGCGGCAAGAAAATCAAAAACGAGTACGATGTGAAAGTGGTGAAGCACGCGGCGCGCGTGGCCGCGGAGCTGGGCTGCGACATTGTGAAACTGGTATACACGGGCAGCCCCGAGACATTCCGCGAAGTGGTCGAGGGCTGCTCCATCCCCGTGGTCATCGCGGGCGGCGAGCGCATGGAAACCGACCGCGAGGTGCTGCAGATGGTGCGCGGCATGAAGGACGCGGGCGGCCGCGGCGTGTCCATCGGACGCAATGTGTTTCAGGCCAAGGACCCCACGGCCATGGTGGCCGCCATCAGCTCCATCGTTCACGGCAATGCGTCCGTGAAGGACGCTCTGGAAATTCTCAAGGACAAGGGCAGCCAATCCGGAAGCCGCGCCAAAACCGCAAGCAAGAAAAAATAACTGCCGGAAAGCAATGCCGCGGCGGGGCCGAACGGTCCCGCCGCTTGTTTTTGCGAAAGGAGATCGCCGTTATGAAGAAGTTCTGGGTGGATGTGCGGCCATGGAACAAAAAGATCGTGACCACGGCCCTGGAGAGCGGCGCGCACGCCCTGGTCGTGCCCAAGGGCTGCGCGGAAAAAGTGCGTGAACTCGGCCTCATCACAACCATCAGCGAGGACGGCGATCTCAAACTGGGCGACGATGTGCAGGAGATCAAAATACAAAACAAAAGCGACGAGGAACAGGTGGCCCGGCTGGGCGCGCACAAGCCCGTGATCGTGGACACCACGGACTGGACCATCATTCCGCTGGAAAACCTCGTGGCGCAGAGCGACCACATTATTGCGCGCGTGTCCAGCTCCGAAGAGGCGGCGACCGCGCTCACGATTCTGGAAAAGGGAACCGCGGGCGTGCTGCTGGCCACCACGGATTTCAACGAGATCAAAAAGACCGCAGCCCTGATTCTGCAGCACAGCGAAGCCCTGCCCCTCGAAGAAGTGGAAATCACGGGCGTGAAGCCGCTGGGCATGGGAGACCGCGTGTGCGTGGACACCTGCACGAACATGGTCCCCGGCCAGGGCATGCTTGTTGGGAACGCGGGCGGCGCCATGTTTCTGGTGCACGCGGAGAGCCTGGAGAATCCCTATGTAGCGGCGCGTCCGTTCCGCGTGAACGCGGGCGCGGTGCACGCGTACATCCGCGTGCCCGGCGGCAAAACGCGCTACCTGGGCGAGCTGTCCGCGGGTGATGAAGTGCTGATCGTCAACCACTCCGGAGAAACGGTCCCGGCCGTGGTGGGCCGCTCCAAAGTGGAGAAACGCCCGCTCATGCTCGTGGAGGCGCAGTCCGCGGGCCAGCCCTCGAAACGCATGTCGCTGGTGCTCCAGAACGCCGAGACCATCCGCCTCACCAGGCCCGGCGGCGAAGCCGTTTCCATCGTGGCCCTCAAGCCCGGCGACCGGGTGCTTGCTTACCTGGGCGGAGAAGCGCGCCACTTCGGCATGAAAATCCAGGAGTCCATTCAGGAAAAATAATTCGCGTGCACGGCAATGTCCGATTGCGCCGTTCCGCAATGTATACAAAGCGCCCTGCCAACTCCCGGTGTATGTGTTTTTATACCCCAAAACCCCGAAAATACTTGACATCGCCTGATCAAAGTGGATATTCTTAATCGGAATCGGAACTAAATTTCTGGAGGGAAAAAACATGTCCGACGAACTCAAGAAACAAGTCCTTGACTTTTTTGAATCAAAACGCGGCAAGAAGAACCGCATGACCTACAAAGATGTGCAGAAGGGCATGCCCGATGCCGACAAGCGCGCCATCAAGGTTGCGCTCGGCGACATGACCACGGACGGCACCCTTAAGTACTGGTCCAGCGGCAGCACCACCTACATCATGCTCCCCGACCTGTATGAAGAACTCATCAAGCAGGGCGGCGAAGGACACGCCGAGGACTGATCCGCACAGCATTTGCGCTTCGGCGCAATCTTCAGGATTCACATTTTTACGACTTCAAGCAGAAGCCAAGCCCTCATTTATGGGGGCTTTTTTCATGCGCGGAAAAGATAATGCAGATCACGAATGCACACGAATAAAACACAATCAACACGAAGACTTCAATCATTTCAAAATTCGTTGGCGTTGATTCTCTTTTTAGTTCGTTCCGATTCGTGATCCGCGTTTCCGGCTGCTTCATGCCTTTGAAAACCGCAAATGGACCTCGCACAAAAAATGCGGTAAACTGACAGGGTGATGGAAGAGCACGGACACAAACGGCAACATGCGGCGGACCTGACCGGGCCATATGCCCGCGACGCCTGCATCGAATGCGGCGAATGCCTGACGCAGTGCCCGGTGCTGGGACTCAAGCGCGGCGATGCGCAGCGCGAGATCCGCGACCTGCGCGCGGGC
>JAGUYV010000451.1 GCA_020061125.1 bacterium
AGTGTTCGAGGCGGAAACCCAGTTCTTCGCGGGTCATGCGCAGGGCCAGTTCGCCCACCTGTGCGTCGCGCTCACGCAGCTTGCGGTTGCGGAAATGCTCCAACGCGGCGCGAAGGTCCGGCGCCGGGTCTTTGGCCTGCGGCTGCCTGTGCCGCGCGCTCAATTCTTTTGACAGAGCGAACGGATCGCAATCCGCGGCGCACGAACCGCGACCGGGTGCGGGAGTTGAATCCGGAAGCCGGTTTTCCGCGGCCTGCTTCTGGAGGTGTGCGCGAATGATTCCGTAGGCGCGGGTGATGTTTTTGAATTCCGCGGCGGCCGCGGTTGCGCCGGGGTTGGCGTCGGGGTGATACAGCAGGGCCTTATGATGAAAGACTTTTTTTATTTGCTGCAGGCTGGCGCCGGGGCTGACGCCCAGGATGCGATAGCTCTCTGCCAAGCGGTCGGTTTTTTTCATACGCGGCGCGGCCCTTCAATGCGGCGGGCGGTTGTTTCTTTTGCAGGATAAATAAATTTCAAACGCCATCGCTTGATGGCATCCTGCTTCGTGAATTTTGTTTTTGTCTCGATCATGATGCCCAACTTCCGTACGAACCCATGCCCTGACGCAACCTTTCGCTGCCCGCCGTCACACGCCCACGGCTTCGCCCAGGTATTCATTCATGATTTCTATGGCGTGGCGAATCTGCGCGGCGTCTCCGTGGCGCAGGGTCTGGTCAATGAAGTTCACGAGTTCCACGAAATCCGGATCGTTGACATGTTCTGCGCGGCCCTGCGCGATGGCGCCGTGCACGCGGTCGCGCAGCCGTCGCGCATGGCGCAGCAGGGTGTTGCGGCCGATGAACAGCTCGTCTTCAGCGCGGTGCGCGGCCGCTTGTTCGAGCATGGCGTCCACGGCTTTACCGCTCATCTTTTTTGTGCAGGCGGCCTGGACTTCGCGGCATGCGCCGGTGTCGCTGTCGCGCGCGCTCACATGCACGATGCCGTCGGCGTCAATGTCGAAGAGCACCTCGATGCGTGGCGCGCCGCGCGGGCCGGGCTTGATGCCGTCGAGCTGGAACCGGCCCAGGGAGAAATTGGCGCTGGCCCGCGCGCGCTCGCCCTGCAACATGTGCACTTCGACGCTGGACTGGTTGTCGGCCACGGTGGTGAAGATGCGGCTCATGCGCGTGGGGATGCAGGAGTTGCGCTCAATGATGGGCACGAACACATCGTTTTCGGTTTCGATGCCCAGGGAGAGCGGGGCCACATCCACAAGCACGAGGCCGTGCGCGCCGCCGGTCATGATGCCTGCCTGAATGGCCGCGCCCGCGGCCACGGATTCGTCCGGATTCACGCACTTGAGAATTTTGTCCGCGCCGAAGATCTGCGCCAGAGTGCGCTGCACCAGTGGGATGCGCGTGGAACCGCCCACGAGCACCACGGCGTCTATGTGCTCCGGCGCCGCGGAGGCATCGGCCAGGCACGCGCGCACGATGTCCGCAATGTCCTCGACGAAATCGTAGATGAGGTCCTCGAACTGCTCGCGTGTCACATCCATTTCCAAGTGGCGCGGGCCGTCTTTGTCCGCGGAGATGAAGGGCACATTGATGTTGGTGACGGAGGCTGCGGACAACTCCTTTTTCACGGCCTCGGCCACCTCGCGCACCTTTTGCAGAGCCATGCGGTCCTGGCGCAGGTCAATGCCGTGCGCGTGCTGGAATTCGTCCATGATGTGGTCCGCGAGGCGCGCGTCGAAATCGTCGCCGCCCAAGCGGTTGTTGCCGCGCGTGGCCACCACCTCGTACACCGTGCCGGTGACATCGAGCAGGGACACATCGAAGGTGCCGCCGCCGAGGTCGAAGATGAGAATGCGTCCGTCTGCGCTGCGGGGCAGCCCGTAGGCCAGGGCCGCGGCGGTCGGCTCGTTGATGATGCGCAGCACCTCGAGGCCCGCGGCCTCGCCCGCGGCTTTCACGCACTTGCGCTGCATGTCGTTGAAATACGCGGGCACGGTGATCACCGCGCTGGTCACGGGCTGGTCCAGAAACGCCTGCGCATCGTGCTTGAGTTGCCGGATGATGATGGCGGCGATGTCCTCGGGCGTGTACTCTCTGCCGTCAATGTGAAGCAGATAATCGGAACCGAATTTGCGCTTGATGGAGGTGGAAGTGCGCTCGTGGTTGATGATGCACTGGTTGCGGGCGGGCGCGCCCACCAGAATTTCGCCATCGCGCGTGAAGGACACGGCCGATGGGGTCACGCGGTCGCCGCGCGCGTTGGGAATGATGCACGGCTCACCGCCGTCGAACACGGCGATGACCGAGTTGGTGGTTCCGAAGTCTATGCCCACGGCTTTTGCCATGCGGGAATCACGACCCTTTCCGCGCGAACAACGCGCCTGGCAAACGCAGGCAACGCAGCCAACGCCATGCCTGGCGCCGCGCGCTGCCGGTTCATTCATGTGTGTGTTCTGTCCAAAACTGCCGGGGTATAGGTAACTATACTTAATATTCGTATTGCTACTACTCTATCAAATTACAGGGCCATGTCAAGGCATGGGGACAAAAGATTAACGCGGCGAAAGGCAAAGACAATTATCACCACGGAGGCCACAGTGGTGCACAGAGTGCGCTTTCAATGACCGCGCTTTTCAAACACACTCCGCGCCTCCGCGGTGGCCTTTGAAAATGATTATCGCATTAGGCGTTATCTTTGATTATCTGAAACACCGGAATCACGGTCATGCAAACAACTGGGTGAACGGGGGCCAGCCCAGGAACTGCCGGCCCGCGGCGTACAGAAACACCGAGGCGAAAAACACCAGAAGAAACCCGCAGAAGCGGATGATGGCGCGGTACGCGGGGTCGGACATGATGCGGCGGCCGCTGCTCACAGCCAGGGACACCACGCTGTACCAGATGAAATCCGCGGAAATGTGCCCCACGAAAAACACGGCCACGCCGGCCCAGCCCAGTTTCTGCGCGGACACCAGATAGCCCAGCCCGATTGTTGCCCACCACAGAATCCAGTACGGGTTGGACAGACTGGCGAGCACGCCGGTGAGCACGGGGTGCGAACCCGCGCCGCCGTTCGCGCCCGAGGCGTCCAGGGACAGGCTCATGCCCGCGGCCGATCGCACCATGGACTGGCCCATCCACAGCATGATGCCCCCGCCGGCCGCGGCGATCACTCCCAGCACAACCGGCGCCTCGAGCGCGGGGCCAAGCCCCAGCAGAATGCACGCCACCAGCGCAAGCTCCAGCAGAGCATGCCCGGTCATCAGCAGCGGGCCGGAGATGAACCCGCGCCGCGCCGAGTCCGCCACAGTGAGCGTGAACAGCGGTCCCGGCATCAGCGCTCCGCTGAACGCCACCGCCAGGCTCATCCCGAATATGCCCGCAAGTTCCAGTATCACGCGCCCGCTCCGTGCTCCCCTGTTTGCTTCAACATATCATATTGTAGTGCCTGAAATCCGGAAAAACAGGCAGACGCGCACCATGAAAAAACCGCCGGGGTTGCGCCCGGCGGTCCTGTTGTCTCTTTTTGGCATTGCCCCTCTACCGGGGCGCGCCGCGATCACATCTTGATGGGCATGAGCACATATTTATAGTCCGGATTGTCCGTGTGGAACAGCGTGGCCTTGAGCGGTTCCGAGTACTGAAACACAACTTCATCCTCGGGCACGGCGTTCAGAAAATCGAGCACATAGCGCGAGTTGAAGGACACCGAGATCTTGCTTCCCTTCTGCTCGATGTCCACTTCCTCGCGCGCGCTGCCCACATCCTGGGTGCTGGACGAGAGCTGGAGCACATTGTCGGCCACGCTGAACTCAATGATGTACTGGTTTTCCTTGGCGCGGGCCATGATGGCTGCGCCGCGCACGGCGTTGGCCAGGCGCCCGCGCGCCACGCGGCACTCGCCCAGTTTCTCCGACGGAATCACTTTTTCATAATTCGGGTAATCGGCCTTGACCAGGCGCGAAATCATGTAAATGCCGTCCGCGGCAAAGGAAATGGCGTCGTCCTGCACGGTGATGATCACGGCGCCGGACGCGGTTTTGGCTTCGGCGGCGCCCTCTTCGGCCTTGTCGCCCTTTTCCGGCTTGGCCGGAGCGGGCAGGATGCGCAACAGCTCGGTGAGCGTGCGCGCGGGCACAATCACACCCTTGTCGCCAAGGGGCGCGGCCTGTCCCGGCACATGGAACCATGTCAGCCGGTGCCCGTCCGTGCTCACCAGGGCCAGTCCGCCGTTCTCCACGCCGAAATACACGCCGCCCATGAACGCCCTCGGGTCGTCCGGGTTTGTCGCGAACAGCGTCCTCTTGATGCCCCTCTCGAGCACGGCCGCATCCATGCTGAACTCCTTGCCGCTGGACATCTGCGGAAACGGCGGGAAGTCGTCGGACTCGATGCACTCGAACTTGTACGCCGACTTGCCGCACTCCAGCGCAAGGGTGTTCCCGTCCAGATTGAAGAACACCGTCTCGTCGCCCATCACGCCCAGAACCTCGAGCACCAGGGCGCACGGCACAGTCACGGAACCCGCTTCCTCCACGGCGCACGCCATGCTCGTGCGGATCCCGATCCGGTGATCGTAGCCCACCAGGTTCAGCCGGTTGTCCTCCAGATCAAAAAGCACATTGCGCAGCACCTGCACATTGCTGCGCGCATCCGTGGCCCTCTGCGCTATGGTCAGATTCTTCGCAAGCTCCTCGCGGCTGCACGAAAATTTCATCTCTGTTCCTCCGTCATTAATGTTTCCAATCGTTTGTTTAAATGCTTATTATATATTGTTATAGCCTGTTGGAAAGTGGATTACGCCAAAAATACGCACATTGTACGCAATCTTACGCAATCGCCTCGTGTGGATACTATCTGAAAAGCATGTGAAAAGCAAGACGCCGCACGAAAACCCGCTCGCAGGCCGCAACATTACAGATCATTACGACATTTTTGCCCACAGCACCGATCCCCGCTTTTTTGCGGAAATCCGATCAACCGCGATCCGGAATTGATCCCCATGAACAGCCGGAAAATTTGATCCGCTTTCCATAATCCATGTTTCCGATCCGCAATGATCGGGTTTCTGCATTTGTTGATAACCTGTGGATACAGGCGAAAATCAGCGAAAAATCCTTTATTAAAAGGAATTTTTAGATTTATAAAATGTGATCAATATGTGTGCCGTGCGTCCGGTGAGCGCCGCCGTCAG
>JAGUYV010000463.1 GCA_020061125.1 bacterium
CGCGGCGGGTCGTGGAAAAGCGGCGGCCGCGCGCAATGCGCCGCGCGCTTCCATCCGCGCGATGTGCCCGCCGCCCAGATCGGGTTCCGCTGCTGCGTGGACTTCAGGGACTGATAGACATCTCCAAAATCGCCTTCCATGCTTGTGCTACAATATTGCAGACGAGGAACAACCCGCGCACTGAACGGAGCCGCACGCCATGACACATCCCGAACACAACCCGCCGAGTCTGGACTACGCGCAGCGCGACCGCTGGATCTGGGACGCCATGACCGCGCTGTTCGAACGGCACGAATTTTCGGCCGAAGACATTCTGCGGCACTGGCCCGCATACATTCTTCGCCGCGACCTGCCGCGGTTCCTGGCGCACTATGAATTGTTCAAGAAAGTCGTGGATCTGCCCGGATGTGTGGTGGAGCTGGGCGTTTTCAAGGGCGCGTCTTTCTTCATGCTCGCAAACCTCATGGAGACTTTCTGCGCCGGGGACCGCTACCGCAAGGTGTTCGGGTTCGACCACTTCGAGGGCCTCAAACAGGACCAGTTCGCACCCGAGGACGGCGCCCCGGATGCGGGCGTGAACAAGCAGGCCGGGGGATACCGCGCCACGGCCGACGAAATCCGCACCCTGGTGGCCGTGCACAACGCCGACAACCTCCTGCCCGGCGCCGAGCGCTGCCGCCTCATCGAGGGCGATGTGTTGCAGACCCTGCCCGTTTTTCTGGAACAGAATCCCGGACTGAAAATCTGCTACCTGCACCTGGACATGGATTTGTACAAACCAACCCGGTTCGCGCTCGACCTGCTGTATCCCCTGGTGGTCACCGGCGGCGTGATCTGCTTCGACGAATACGGACTCATGCCCTGGCAGGGCGAAACCCGGGCCGTGGACGAATTTTTCGCGGATTTCGAGAGCAAACCGGTCATCCGGAAATTCCCTTTTCACCACTTGCCGCACGGGTACATGATTAAAGAATAACCCCGATCCGCGCTTGACTTTGATTCCGCATTCCTCTATCCTGTGATCGTCGAATTGATGTTGTTTTGCGTGTGGTGAAACGAGTACACCCCTCGAATTTCAATCTCCCGGAACAACACAATTAACGCGGGCATTGCAGAACCAGGCCAACAGCAGGGGGAAAGATTCTTTTCCACAAGAATCAAGGCAGGCCCCGGAACACCAAGAAAGCGAAAGGAAACAGGAACATGAGGGAAAAGGGAACCGTGAAGTGGTTCAACGCAACAAAGGGTTACGGCTTCATCCAGCGCGAGGGCGGCGACGATGTGTTCGTGCACTACAGCGCCATCCAGGCCGAGGGCTACAAGAGCCTGGACGAAGGCCAGAGCGTGGAGTTCGAAGTGGTGGACGGCCCCAAGGGCGCACAGGCCGCCAATGTCATGCCCGTTTGACCTTGCAGCATTTGCAGTTGCCACACAGATCCTCTCAACCCCGCTCCGCAACGGGCGGGGTTTTTTCATTCGTAGAAATCATTGCGGGCTGATTATTTCCGGTTCCAGGAGAAGCAGGCCGAGGCCACGGCGGTCATGCCCGCGGCGAATGCAACCATGAATCCGAGGTTCACGGCCAGGGGCAGGAACGCCTGATCCGGACCGAGCAGAATGTGGCGCAGGGCGTCCACGCCGTATGTCAGAGGATCGAAGTAGCTCACGATGCGCAGCCAGTGCGGTGCGGTGTCCAGGGGGAACAGCGCGCCGCTGCAGAACAGCATGGGCATGATGGCGAAACTCATGATGAGGTTGAAGCCTTCCATGCTGTCCATGAACGCGGCGATGGTGAGGCCGATGCCCGTGACGCCGAAGGACATGAGGAACATGACCGGCAGCGCGCCGGCCACGCCGCCCGCGGTGAGATGCATTTTCACAAGCGGCGCAAAGCACAGCAGGATCACGCCTTGAAGCATGGCCGTGGACGCGCCGCCCAGTGACTTGGCGGTGATGATGCCCACGCGCGACACCGGCGCCACCAGCACCTCGCGCAGAAATCCGAATTCGCGCTCCCAGATCACGCTCACGCCTGTAAACATGCTGGTGAACAGCAGGGACATGCCCAGGATGCCGGGGAAAATGAAAATGCGGTAGTCCGCGCCCCCGGCTCCGAAGGCCGCGCCGCGCAGCCCGCTGCCGAACACAAGGATCCACAGCAGCGGCGTCACGATGCTGGTGATCAGCCGCGACTTCTCGCGGAAGAACCGCTTCATCTCGCGTTCCCACAGGCGATAGATTTTTTCCAGTTCCGTGATCATGCGTTGTTAAATTACTCCGTGCGGTCCCGGCGGTCTATTTCCTGTTGCGCATCATCTGCGCATAGTTGCGGTCGCCCTGTCCGCCCACCTCGTCGCGCAGCTCGCGGCCCGTGAACTTGAGGAACACATCGTTGAGCGTGGGCTGGTGGATGTTCACGGACTTGATGGCGATGCCGCCGGCCGTGGCCTGGCGGAAGATTTCGGACAGGGCGCGCTCGGGGCTGTCCACGGTGAGCACCAGGCGGCTGTCGTGCACCTGGGCTGCGGCGTGGTTCCCTCCGGGCATGTCCTTGAGAAGATCCAGTAGCTGCTGCGGCGCATCGGTCATGAGCGTGATGAGGTTTTCGCCCAGGCGGCGCTTGAGCCTGCGGGGCGTGTCCACCATGGAGATTTTGCCGAAATCAATGAGCGCGATGCGGTCGCACAGGCGGTCGGCCTCGTCCATGTAGTGCGTGGTGAGAATGGTGGTGATGCCCTGCTGCTTGAGTTTTTCGAGGTAGACCCAGATGTGGTCGCGGGTCTGCGGGTCCAGGCCCAGGGTGGGTTCGTCGAGGAACAGCACCTGGGGCGTGTGAAGGAGGCTGCGGGCGATTTCGAGCCTGCGGCGCATGCCGCCCGAGTATTTGCGCACCACATCGTTCTGGCGCGCGGTGAGTTCGACAAGGTCCAGCGCCCAGTCCGTGCGCGCGGCGCGGTCGGCCGGGGGCACGGCGTACAGCGAGCAGTGCAGGAGCAGGTTTTCGCGGCCGGTTAGTTTCTCGTCCAGGCTGGGGTCCTGGAACACGATGCCGATGGCGCGGCGCACCGCGGACTGCTGCCGGGCCACATCAAGACCGGCCACAAGCGCCCGGCCGCCGCTGGCGCGGGTCAGGGTGCTCAAGATCGAGATGAGCGTGGTCTTGCCCGCGCCGTTGGGCCCGAGAAGCCCGAAGGTTTCCCCGCGCGCGATTTCCAGATCCACGCAATCCAGGGCCTTGAGGCCGTTGTAGTTTTTGCACAGTTTATGCGTTTCGATGGCATGCATGCGCCGCACCGCCGCGCGTTGGCGCGGGTTTCCATTGATCAATAATAACCCGGCGCCGGGCGCAGGCAAGAAATATATCAAACAAAGGCGTGGCGCAAAACGCCCGGCCTTGCCAAACGCGCACTCCTTCATTACAATTCCCCTGTCACGACTCGCGCATGCGGCATTTGAGAACTGCGTTTCGCGGGGACTGCGGGGGTTTGGTGCGGAATGAAAAAAAGCGCAACTATTATCGTTGGGACCATCGGCATCGCTTTCGCGCTGTTCGTGATATTGAATCTGGTTGTTCCCTGGAACAGTCCGGTCAGAATGATTCTGTCGCCCAGGCAATACAGATATAACCAGTTGCTGCACAACGCCATGGCCAACTATCAGGCCGGCAAGATGGACATTGCAGCGACATATTTCGAGAAGCTGCTGAAGCAGAAACCTGAAGATGCCAAGCTGCACTATCGCATGGGCGTGGTGAAATCCCGGCTCGGAGAGACGGATGAAGCCATTGCCGAATTCGACAAAGCGTTCGAGCTGTCGGGCCGGGAGATGGGCGAAGCCCCGGCCAGCGTAGCAGCCATCCACATCCAGCAGGGCGAGGATCTTCTCAAGAAAGACAACCCCCGGGATGCGGGCACATTCTTCGACCGGGCCAATGAACGGCTCGATGCAGCGTCTGAAGCCGTGAAGAACAGGGAAACCGAGGAGTGGAACGCCGTTCTCAAGGAGTTCAGCCTGCTGCGGGGCCAGGTTTTCATAGGCCAGGGCCTGTCCGCGCTGCTGTATTCGGACCGCGCGGATGTTGCCGTGGAGCGATTCTCCGCCGCGGAAAGCGTATTCAAGAACGCCGAAGCCCTCAAGCCTTTCAGGGAATACCGCAAGCTGTCCCACGCATACGCCGAACTGGCCCGCGTGCATGGGAAATCGTACATGGACGAGCAGGCGGCGCGCAAATACTGGGAAAAGAGTTTTGCGGTCATGGAACTGGCCATGGCCGCCGCGCACATGGACAAAAAACACGCTCTGAAATTCGGGGATTCCCTGGAAGTGTTCCGCAGCAAGTACCGCAAAGAGCTTAAGGCGCTCAAAAAGGAAGCCAGGGGCGGGGACAAAACGAAAAAGCCCGCGCCCGCCCCCGCGCCCGAAAAATTGGACAGCGCTATTGAAATATTTGAATAATCAATGATAAAATCTGTTGTGTTTAGATATTGGCTGTCTGTATAACCATGACTTGATTCAGGAGGAGACCCGGGTATGGATATCGCGTCATTGGTGGGGTTGATAATGGGAACCCTGTTTGTATTTTACGGAAGTTTCAGCGCCACGCAATATCAGTTTGGGCCGTTTTTTCAACTCTTTATTAACCAGCCTGCCTCTATTGCCATCACCATCGGCGGCACGCTGGCGTCCACCATGCTGCATTATCCCATGCCGCAGGTAATGTCCATCATACCGATCATGAAGAATGTGTTCTCGACATCCGCGGAAACGCCCAACGCAGCCATTGAAACCCTTGTGAGCCTTGCGGAAAAGGCGCGCCGCGAGGGCCTGTTGAGCCTGGAATCCGATGTGGACGCGCAGGAAAACAAGTTCCTCAAAAAAGGCATCCAGCTTGTCATTGACGGCACGGACCCGGAACTGGTGCGCGAGATCATGGAAATCGAACTTGAGTACCTCGAAGAGCGCCACAAAGTGGGCGTGGGCCTGTTCGAAGCCATTGGATTCTATGCGCCCGCCTTCGGTCTTATCGGAACGCTCGTCGGCCTCATCGGCATGCTGCGCACGCTCGGCGGAGACATCTCCCTCATGGGCCCCAACATGGCCACGGCTCTTGTTACAACCCTGTACGGCGCTACCATCGCCAACTTCATCACCCTGCCCATCGCCGGCAAGCTCAAAGTCCGCAGCGGCGAGGAACTCCAGCTCAAGCAGGTCATGATCCAGGGCATCATCTGCATCCAGGAAGGCAACAACCCGCGCATCGTGCGCCAGAAACTCATGAGCTTCCTGTCGCCCAAGATGCGCGAATCCATGGAAGTCGAAGAGGGGAAGGCGGCATAACCCATGGGATCAGTCCGAACCAAGAAGAAACCCGAGGATCCGCCCGCCGGAACACCATCGTACATGCTCACCTATGGTGACATGACGACCCTGCTCCTGGTGTTCTTCGTGGCCATGTTCAAGCTCGACGATTCGGCCAACGACGCGAAAAGCATGGCCGCGCTCATGAGCTTCCGCAGCGGCGTGGGCGTGATGGAGGGCAGCATCTCGGTCATGAGGCCGGATGAAGTCCTGCTCGTTCCGTCGGTGCCCGGCGATCAGGCCGGCGCCCTGTTCAACCCCGAAGAGGATTTCAGCATCCAGACGCTCGAAAAGATGAAGGAACAGATTCAGAAGCGAGTGGTGGAGGGCAAAGACACGGTTTTCCTTGAAGAAGGCGGTCTCAAGGTGCGCCTGGGTAGCCAGGCTATGTTCCCCCTCGGATCCGCGGATTTGCAGGACACAGCCAAAAAGGAACTGGCGGACATCGCGGCTCTGGCCAAGCAATATAATCTCGAAGTCACTGTGGAAGGACACACAGACAACCGCCCCATCTCCGGCCCGGTTTATCAGAGCAACTGGGAATTGAGCGCGCACCGCGCCACCAATGTGCTGCGCTACATGCGGGATTCCGCGGGTCTGCAGCCGGATTATCTCACGGCTATCGGCCGCGGCGAATATAAGCCCGTTTGCGATACGGACTCCACGCCCACGGATGATTGCTACCAGCAGAATCGCCGCGTGGAAATTTTGCTGCGGCCCACGGCCGCCACGCCGGCGGATGTGAAAGTCGAGGAAATCAAGAAGCTCTTCGGCAAGCCCGAAGCGCCGACCGAACCGTAATTCCCAACAAACAAAACATGCTGACATCAGGGCCGCGCTCCGCACAGGGCGCGGCCTTTTTCATCACGCCCGGAATATTCTGTTATTGAAACTTGAAGTCCACGAATTCCACGCGCACGAGCTGGCCGTGGGAGCGCAGGGCGCGCCCCAGGGAATAGAAAATCTTGAACCGGTCCTCGATGCCAAGGGTCTGGAACACATTCTTGACATTGGCCTTGGGGTTGCACAGCGTGAGCGCGCCCAGGCGCTTTTCAATCATGTTTGCGGTTTTGATAATGAGGCCGATTCCCGCGCTGTCAATGAATTCCACGGATGAAAATTCCATGATGAAATGCCGCTGCTTTTTTTCGAGCAGCTCCTCGATGAGCATTTCAAACCGGGATTCTTCGTGACGGATCACATCGCCTTCAAGGCAAAGGACGATGACATGGGGCATGTCGGGTTGGGGGAATTCCTGGTCCATGGCTCCAGCGGCGGCAGCGCGGCGGTCACAGCGTCTGGCGGATTTTGTATGCGGGCTTGGTTCTGGTCCGGCTCTCGACCCATTCGGCGATGTCCGAAATGCGGAACCGGATTTTCTCGCCCGCGACCAGCACATAGGGAATGCGGCGGTACTGCACCCATTCCACGATTTTGCGCCGCTCCACCTGCAGCAGAGCGGACATCTCGTCTATGGTGTACAGTTTTTCGCGCTTTTCCTGTTTTTTTACGGTTCTCAATGCCATGGGCGCGCACCTGTGCGGTTTCCGAATTGATTTATTCTATCATGCCGCGCGAGGATGTTCAATTGCGCGGGCGTGAAAAAAACAGCCGCGCGCGCGGCGCATTTCACCAGCGGCCCACATGCTCCTCGGCCCAGCCCACCAGGTTGCCGATAGCGATCTCCCGGCCCTGCGCTTTGATTGTGCCCGTGAACCGGCCGTAGCACTGGTGAACCTCGGAGCTTAACACGCCCATGCTGGTTTTGCTGATCTTTTCATAAAACGGGGTCATGGTCATGTCCACGGCGTCTGAAATGGCGGTGCGCAGCCGCCACGGCTTCATAAAGTCGCGGTTGTCGTATTCAAAAACCATGTCTTCGCTGATTTTGGTCACGCGGCCGTTGATGCAGATGGCGTTTTCCGTGGCGCCCGTGCCGCTGGTCCAGCCCGCTCCGCTGTTCACGGCGATCACATCGTCTCCCTGTCGCCCGCATACGCTGGACCAGTTCCAGAACACCTTGTAGGGCCAGATGCCCCGGCCGTAGTCCAGGCACGCGAACGCGGATTCCGGGTCCATGACATACTCCCGGCTCCCGAGCCGCACGCGGCCCTCGGTGGGCAGGCTGTTCTGCTTGGAATTGTACTGGAACCGCGCGTCGCTCCAGGGTACCACCACATTCATGGTTTCGTAGCCTTGCGGTTTGTTGATGAAGAAGTCCGCGTCCAGGGTTGTGCCCGCGAAGCGGCGGGCTTTCGCGCGCACGCGGATGCCCCCCGGCTCGTGCATGATGGATATGGGCATGGCTGCGCCCTTGAACTCCACGCTGGACTCCACGGTCTCGGGCATGTTGTCCAGGCCCAGCCCGAACGGGGTTATCACATTCTTCTCCCATATCTTTTTCTGTTCGTAGTCGAGCAGATATGCGTAGTCAATGCCCATGTAATCCACATTGGCGAGGATCACGCAGAACGCGAAAGTTTCCGTGGTCACGATCCAGCAGTGCCATTTCTTTTTTCTGGGCCACGCGCCGGAGAGGTTGCAGGTGTGCAGGGGATGGCGGGACCAGCCCCGGGCCTCTGGGTTGAGCCTTCCGCGCGCGTCGCACAGCGTCACCGGCGCCGTCAATTCTCGTTCCACGGGTATGTTCATTTGCAATGCCTCCCCCGGTTTTGTTTCCGCCACCCGTTAGAATATCACAAAACTGGCGATAATAAATATAGAGGGGATGATCGCGCGGCAGGAGCCGCGGGAACCCCGCGCCGCCGCAAAGCAGTTTTATTGACAGGAGGTGAAAGCCATGGGTGGCGACCAGTTCAGCAAAACCTTCCGCTCGGGAGTTGTGGAGCGCATCACGGACCGCTCCTCCATGGTCAATCCCCTGTATCGCGTGGCGGGCAAGAAAGTGGAGCGCCGCCGCAGCCAGGACCAGGAGGGTGACGCCGAGTCCGCAACCCGAGCGCGGGAGCAGTACCGGCAATATTCGGAAGTGCAGGCGCCGCGCAGCGAATTGTGGGACATGGTCATAGACTCCGTGGAGCGGTTCAACGAGCGGCAGGACCTGCGCAACTCGCCCTATGCCGTGCGCATCTGGGCGCAGAACGCGGGCTTCCGGGTTCAGATTATCGAGGAAGCCACGGGGCGTCTGGTGAAGCAGTCGCGGCTCATCCCGTTCAAGGATCTGTCCGCGGAGGATTTGAACGACATCATCAATTCACTGATTGGCGAGCGCGGCGTGGTCATTGATCTGGTGCGGTAGTTGCGCGGGATGAAAAGGCAACGGACACCGCGGCGGCGCGGAGACGCGGAGAAATGCAAGCGCGGCAGACGCCGCGCTTTTTGGTTTTTGGGAATGTCAATTCCGAATGCGTTTGAAAAGACAGCCATACAAACGCTTTGATTCCGGCCACGCAGCGTGTGAGGGCGGTTTATGCGCTGTGAGGGCCGCGCCCGCTGTGTTCCCCGCGGCAATCATTGTTTCTGCTTATGCGTCATCTGTGCAGCACAGCCACGGCCAGGCCGAAGCCCACGCACCACAGGTTGATGAACGCGCTGAAGATGCGCTCCTTCCAGGTCTGGCGCGCGAACATGTTCTGGAGGTTGAAAATGATGTCGAGCGTGCCCAGGAACATGAGTCCGCCCGCGCACACATGGCTCAACACCATGCCCGCTGGGTTGCCGCGCAGCAACAGCACGGACGACACGATGAGCGCGGTGCAGAGAATGATGTCCGGCACGGGAAACGCGCGCTCGAACACGAGGTAGCACTCGGGCGCATTCTTCGGGGCCAGTCCCACGGTATAAAAAAGGATCCAGAACAGGATCATTCCCGCGCCCGTCGCGATCTGCAAAGCGATGATGGTTGTGTTTCCCAAGTCCTGGCCTCCTCTGGTTCATTCCCTGTTGATTCTCAAATCCGCGGCAAGCCGCTGGGTCTGGCACATGACGCCGTGGACCAGCCGCGGGTGCAGCCGCTCCAGAGTCCACATGAACTGCGCGTAGAGCGAGGGCAGGATCATGTCCTGGTTGCGGTCCATGCCCTCGATGATGCGGCGCGCGCAGGTCTCGGGCGTGATGCCGGGCGGCGCGGCCGCGATTTTCATGGTCTTGTCCCGGTCGCAGTTCACCAGTTCGGAGCGGTCGAAGATGGGCGTTTTCACGCGGCCCGGGCACACCACGCTCACGCGTACGCCGAGCGGCGCGGCCTCGACCCGCAGGGCCAGGCTCAAGCCCACGACCGCATACTTGCTGGCCGTGTACGAAATGTGGTTCGGGAAGGGCACCAGTCCGTCCAGGGATGCGGTGTTGACGATGTGCCCGTGGCCGCGCTCCACCATGTGCGGGTACACCGCGTCAATGCCGTGGATCACGCCGTTGAGGTTGACATTCAGCACCTTGCGCCAGTGCTCGATGGAGATGTCGCGGGCTTCGCCGCCGATGCCCATGCCCGCATTGTTGAACAGGTAATCAATGCGCCCGTGCGCGCTGATCACCGAGGCGGCCATGGCTTTGACGGCGTCATAGTCCGAAACATCCACGGCCTCGGCCTGCGCACTTCCTCCAATCGAGGCGATGGTCCCGGCGGTCTGTTCCGCGGCGTCCCGGTTCAGGTCGCAGGCCGCCACATGCGCGCCGCGCGCGGCCATTTGCAGGGCCAGGCATCTGCCGATGCCCGAACCGGCGCCCGTGATTACCGCAACTTTTCCCGCATCCTTTTTCCCGGCCATGAGCGGCTTCCTCCCGAATCGCAGTCCTGCCGGATTATAGCGCAAATCGCGGCGCGGGCGCATGCGCTTCGGGGCGTTATAATATTCCCATTGCGCGGCCGGGCCTTGTCCCGCCGGTCCCGCGCGGGGGAAGCATGTCGTACCAGATGAACCATAACCCCAAGGCGTGCGCGTGGCGCGCGCTGCTGGCCAGTCCCGGGGGCATGAAATCCGGGCCGCTGGCGCGGCGCGCGTTTGCGCTCAAAGGCCGCGTGAACGGC
>JAGUYV010000314.1 GCA_020061125.1 bacterium
CCTGGAGCTGCACCGTGCCCCCGGAAATGCCCTTGACAACCACCTTGTATTGCACGCCCGGGGCCAGATCCTGCGCCGTTTTTACCGTGACCTGCTTGCCGTCCAGGTCGAGCACGGCCCGGCCACCGCCGGATTCGACCACGGTGGCGGTCATCGTGCCCGCGCCGCCCTTGCCGCCGGTGTGCAGGTCCGCGGCGCGCGCGGTAATGTTTGTCAGTTCGTAATTGTCGAACATAATGCCTCTGATTCGATCATCGGCAGGGCGGGGCCGCGACTCAAGGGGCCGGGACGAAAACACCCGGTGCGGCCGTGAATCTGCAGGCGCGGGAATCCTGCTTTCTTTTATAAAAAATAACAAAAAATATTTTTTTCATCGGATCGTTGATTTCAAGAAAATTCTCAAGTAGAATTCGGAGCGTATGGCACAAAAGGCCTGTATTTGCCTGTTTGCGCCTTTTCTGGAAAAGAATCTCAACGGGAAGGAGGTGACACATTGTATCAAGGTCTCTACACAGCATCAACCGGAATGCTGACCCAGGAGATCAAGCTGGATCTGGTCTCCAACAACCTTGCGAACGTCAACACCAACGGGTACAAGGGCAACGCCAGCGCCATCAAGTCGTTTCCGCAAATGCTCGTGCACCGCATCAACGACGCATACCTGAAGGTTTCGGGCATTGAGGGCAACATGGACACAAGGCCCCTCGTGGGACTGGCCTCCATGGGCGCCATCGTGGATGAAATCAGCACGGATTTCTCCAAGGGATCGCTTCTGAAAACCGACAGCAGCTTCGATCTGGCCCTGGACGGCCCCGGGTTCTTCACCGTGCAGACGCCGTTCGGCGAACGGCTCACGCGCGACGGCAGCTTCACGCTCAACGCCAACATGGAACTCGTGAACCTCGAAGGCTACCGCGTCATGGGCGAGCAAGGCCCCATCGTGCTCGACGGCAAAGGCTTCAAAGTTGACGATCTCGGCATGATCTACATGGGCGAAAACGAGGACCAGCTTGTGGACCGGCTCAAGACCGTGTTTGTCGAGGATCTGACCACGGTCAAGAAAGTCGGGCACAACCTGTTCATGGTGCCCAAGCACCTCGAACAGCCCCAGGCCCTGGTCGCGGCCGACCCGCTCACCGGACAGCTCCACTTCATGCAGGAATCAAAAATCCGGCAGGGAGTGATCGAGCGTTCCAATGTGAACGCCGTGACCCAGCTTCGCAACATGATAGACATCATGCGCACCTACGAGGCAAACTCCAAGGTCATCCACACCGAGGACAAGCTCATGGAGCAGGCGATTAACAGCATCCCGAGAATCGGTTGATTGAAGTGAAACAGTAGCACCGGAGTAAACCAGTCACAGAGACTCGAACGCGACGGACAGGTGAGACACAGCCGGACTGCACGCAGAAGCTGACGGAGGCGCCGACCGACAGACGCGCCCCCCCCACCCGCCGCAATCGAGAGGGAAGCCCCACCCCCGGATTGCCGCGCTCGCGCAGCCCCTCACGCAGCGCCGCATCGAGTCTCCGAAAACTACTAAAAATACCTCGCCCCGATGCGAGGCCCCATTTCGGAGGTAAGTCAATCATGATGCGTTCTCTGTACACCGCGGCAACGGGCATGCTCTCCGAGCAGCTCAACACCGACATCATCGCCCACAACCTGGCCAATGTTAACACCACAGGTTACAAAAAACACAGACCCAACTTCCAGGACCTCTTTTACCAGACCCTGCAGGAAGCCGGAACCCCGGTCACCCAGGGCGCATCCATCCCCGTGCCCCTGCAGGTGGGTCTGGGCGTGCGCCCCGTGGCCAACCTCAAGCTCTTCATGCAGGGCAACCTCATCCAGACAGACCACAAGCTCGACCTGGCCATCGCCGACAACATCGGCGGCACCGCATTCTTCCAGATCCGCCTGCCCAACGGCGAAATCGCCTACACCCGCGACGGATCCTTCAAAATGGACAAGGACGGCAACATGGTCACCTCGAACGGCTACTTCTTCGAGCCGGCCATCACCTTCCCGGACAACACCCTGGACATCGTGATCACCGAGGACGGCGTGGTCTCCGTGAAACTGCCCAACCAGATCGAGCCGCAGGAAATCGGCCAGATCAACTTGGTGCGTTTCATCAACCCCGCGGGCCTGGACAACATCGGCGACAACCTGTACATCGAAACCGCGGCTTCCGGGCCTCCCATCGAGGGCCAGCCCACGCTCGACGGCTTCGGCCAGGTCAAGCAGCGCTTCCTGGAACAGTCCAATGTGCAGGTGGTCGAGGAAATGGTCAACCTCATCGTGGCCCAGCGCGCTTACGAAGTCAATTCCAAGGCCATCCAGACATCCGACGACATGCTCGGAGTGGCCAACAACCTGAAACGCTGATGACGCGCGCCGCCGCCGGGGCTGAATAACCCCGCGCCCGGACACGCGGCGCCATCCTGCAACGGAAGTGATGAACCGAGTGACACGCAGCATCGCCACAGCCACCGCCCTGTTCGCCCTCCTGCTGCTGGCCGTTCCGGTCACGGCCGCGGGGCGCATCGCGTTCTCGCAGCGCGTGGTGGTCGTGGACGAGGACATTCTCCTCGGAGAAGCCGCGGACATCTCCGGCGTGAGCGACGAGACAAAAGCCTCGCTGGCCGTGCTCAAGCTCGGCCGCGCGCCCCAGCCCGACAAGGACCTGAACCTCGCCCGCTCACAGGTCGAGGCCAGGCTCTACAACGCGGGCATAGACCCCGCGCTCTACCAGCTCGTGATTCCCGACACCGTGACATTCCACCGCAAGGCCAGCTTAGTCACCGGCGTCCAGCTCCTCGAATTCGCCAAAGAATACCTGGAGCGGAACATCGTGTGGCCCGGCGGCCCGGTGCGCGTGGAATTCATCAAGGAACCGCCCGGCGTGACCCTGCCTTACGGCGCCGTCACCTTCAGCGCGGTTCTGGACCGCAGCCCGGACCAGTCCGGCGCGCGCAGCTTCCGCATAGACATCTACCTCGACGGCGTGAAGCAGCGCACGCAATCCATGTCCTCGTATCTGGAACTGTACGGAGACACACTGGTGGCCGCGCGGGACATCCCCGCGGGCACATATTTAACGGACACGGATGTGGAAGTCAGGGAAGTGCGGCTGGACCAGGCGCGGCGCGGCGCGCTCACCAATCCGGACGATGCCGCGGGCAAGAAAGCCCGGCGCGCCATCCGGGCCGGTGAACCCGTCACCCGCGGCGCGCTTGACGTGGATCCCGACATCAAGGCCAACGCCGCAATCAACCTGATTATTCCAGGGCAGGGTTTCGTCGTGTCCGCCCGCGGCAAGGCTCTCGAAGACGGGTTCAAGGGCGAACTCATCCGCGTCATCACTCTGGAAAACCGCAAAGTTCTCGAAGGCGTGATCCTCGACGGCAACACCGTGGAAATCGTCACGCCTTGAGGGAGGCCCGAACCATGAAACGCGCATTCCGCATCACTGCCTGGCCCGCGCTGCTGACGCTGGCCCTGGCCCTGGCCGCCGCAGCCCCGGCCGCGGCGCAATCCCTTTGGTCCGACACTGTGGAACCGCTCTACACCGACGGCACCGCCAAGTTCGTGGGCGACATCGTCACCATCGTGGTCAGCGAAACCACACGCGCGTCCACCGAGGCCAGCACAGATGTGTCGCAACAGCACAGCATGGAAGGCAGCCAGGGCACCGGCATTCTCGGCAAGTTCTTCGATGCGTTCGGCATAGACACCAGCGACCAGTACGAAGCCTCTGGCAGCACGGACAAGCGCGAAAGCCTCGTCACCACCATCTCGGCCGAGGTCATGGAGGTTCTGCCCAACGGCAACCTCTACATCGAGGCCCGGCGCTCCATCGTGATCAACGAGGAAACCCAGATGGTCGTGTTGAGCGGCGTGATCCGCACGAGGGACATTTCGGGCGCGAACACCATCGCTTCCAACAAAATTTCAAACGCGCAGATTACCTACACGGGCCGCGGCCCCATCGCGCGCCGCCAGAGGCCCGGCGTATTAAGTAAAGTCTTTAATTGGATCTTTTGAGGGGGACGGCCATGCTACGCGCCATGTCAAAACCAATCATCACCATCGCCCTGGCCATCGCGGTTCTGGCCTGCGCCGGGGCGCCAGCGGCCCGGGCCGCCACCTCGCAGCGCATCAAGGATATCGCCAAAATCGAGGGCGTGCGCGAAAACCAGCTCGTGGGCTTCGGCCTGGTCACCGGACTCAACGGCACCGGCGACGGCGTAGACCTCACCAAAAGCGCTGTGCAGAACATGCTCGAGCGCTTTGACATCAAGGTGGACATCGGCGGCATCAATGTGGATAACATCGCCGCGGTCATGGTTACCGCGCAGATGCCCGCATTCGTCAAGCCCGGCGATACCGTGGACATCACCGTGTCCTCGATTGGCGATGCCGACAGCCTGCGCGGCGGCGCGCTGCTGCAGACCCCTCTGCGCGGCGCGGACGGCAAAGTTTACGCCGTGGCGCAGGGCGCGCTCTCCATCGGCGGATTCAGCGAAGGGCAGGGCGGCGCGCGCGCCGTCAAGGGTTTCCCCACCTCCGGCCGCATCCCCGGCGGCGCCATTGTGGAGCGCATCATCCCCACCGAGATCATGCAGAATAACACCCTGTTTATTAATCTGAACAAGCCGGACTTCACCAACGCCGCGCGTGTGCAGAAAGCGATTGACAAAAAATGCGCCACAGCCGAATGGCGGAGCCAGTGGGGCAACTGCTCCGCCACCGCGCTGGACGCATCCTCCATCAAAATCGTCGCCCCGGGCGTGGGCGACGCCAATCTCGTCACCTTCATCGCATTTGTGGAGACCTTGAGCGTGGACATAGACCATGTGGCCAAGGTCGTTATCAATGAAAAAACGGGCACCATCGTCATGGGCGCGGACGTGAAAATTGATCCCGTGCAGATCGCCCACGGCAGCCTGTCCGTGAAAGTCGAGCCGGGCTACAATGTGAGCCAGCCCACCCCCTTCTCAAGAGGCGGGCAGACCGTGGTCACCAATGAGCCTGAACTCGAGGTCGAGGAGCCTAAAGTCAACTTCCACAAGGTCAGCGTGGGCGACATCGTCAAGGCTCTGAACGACATGGGCGTCACGCCCAGCGACATCATCGCCATCCTACAGGCCGCCAAAGTGGAAGGCGCCCTGCAGGCGGAAATCGTCACCATGTAATTATCTGACGGGAGCATCACCGAATGGATCTCACAGGATTAAGCGGATTCTCTTTCGACAATCTCAACCCCGCGGGCAAAAGCCTCGAGGGGCGCATCCGCGAGCTGCAGCAGAAAGGCCCCGCCACCGCCGAGGAAAAGGAACTCCTGGCCGCGGCGCAGGACTTCGAGTCCTTCTTCCTTTACATGCTGCTCAAGGAAATGCGCAAGACCGTGAACGAGTCGCCCATGTTCCACGGCGGCCGCGCCGAGGAAATTTTCCGGGACATGCTCGACGAGGAAATGTCCAAGCAGATATCCAAAACTCCGGGCCAGGGAATCGGCATCGCCCAGCTTTTGTACGAGCAGCTCTCCCGCCCGCTCATCGCGCGCAGGCTGCAGGAGCAGGACGCCGCGCAGCAGGCGCTGCCCCAGCCCGAAGCATCGCAGAGCACGGACCATGACGCAGAATGAACATCATTGTTCTCTCCAACCCGGGCCGCGCCGCGCCCTATGTCATGATGGATCTGGCCGAGCATTTCAACAGCCTGGGGCACAACGCCCGCATGGTCAAGGTCGAGGATCTGTTCAATCTCGTCAGCCCGCCCAATACCAGGGAGGCGCTGCTGGAACTCACCTCGAAAATCGAGGCGCTGAATCCGGATGTGGTCATCGGCTACGGCGCCGTGTCCCTGCTGTTCTACAGAATCCAGGACGGGCCGCTGGTCAATGTGCTCCAGAGCATGAAGATCCCCATGGCCGGCATTTACTACGACAGCCCGTTGCACAAAGATGTGTTTCCCGCCGTTGCCGGCATGGCCTATTCCGATATCTATCACATGTTCATCTGGGACAGGTTTTACATCGGCGAACTCGAAAGGCTGGGGTTCAAGAACCTGCATTTCATGCCAATCGGCACCAGCACCACGCGGTACCGCAAAATTTCGGAACAGGCGCGCGAGGCCAGCGAGTTCGCATGCGATGTGTCGTTCGTGGGCACCTGGAGTCCCAAGCGCGACCTGGTGTTGCGCCGCCTCGCGGATTTCGATATGAAAATATACGGATACGGCTGGGACGGTGCATCCCTGGGCCTGCGCGAGAAATTCAGGAAAACCGCGGACAACATCACCGAACTGCCGTTCATATACAACTTCTCAAAGATCAATGTCAATGTGACCATGGAGCAGGGCGTATCAAGCCTCAACATGCGGGTGTTCGATGTCATGGCCTGCGAGGGCTTTCTGATTTCGGATCACAAGTCCGACTTTGACGAGCTTTTTGATTGCGAAAAGGAAGTGGTGAGCTACAAGCATGTGGACGAGCTGCCGAACCTGGTGCGGCACTATCTCGACCACGAGGACGAGCGCCGGGAAAAGGCTCGGGCCGCCCGGCGGCGCGTGCTCCGCGAGCACAGCTACAAAAGACGCGCGGAGTTTATCATCGAAACATTGCAGAGAAGCGGCATAGGAAAAGGCTGAACATTATGGATAACACGCAGCAGGAAACCACAAAGACCGTCTGGGACAGCGTGATCCGCGTCCTGCACAAACAGGCGGATACCTATGAACAGTTCAACGCATTTCTGAAAGATAAACAGAAGGCGATCATCAAGGGCGACACCGTGCTGCTCAAGGACCTCGAGGGCCGGGAAAAGGAATTTGTGAACACCCTGGAGCTGCTCGAAGACACGCGGCGCGAGTGCGCCATCGAATGTGTGGGCGGCGAAACGCCCACCCTGCGGGATCTGCTGGCCGGAGCGCCGGATCAGAGCCGCGCGGATCTCGAAGCCGCGGCCGTGCGCCTCATGGAGAGCATCAACAGCGTGGTCATCACGCACAAGAGCAACGCGGAACTGCTCGAAGAGGCCATCCATTTCGTGCAGTTCAACCTGAACCTGCTCACCAGCAGCGGCACGCCCACGGACAGCACCTACGGCGCCAGCGGCCGGCTCATCGAGGCCGAAAACAAAATCAAGGGACTGCTCAACAAACAGGTTTGAGCCTGGCTTGCACCGGGCCGGACACACCGGGAGGAATCCGCAGTGACATCAACTTTCTTTGGCATCGAAACCATGAGGCGCGCCATTCTCACGCACCGCACGGTCATGGATGTAATTGGCCACAACATCGCCAACGCCTCCACCGAGGGCTACCACCGCCAGCGCGCGGTTCTCAAAACCACCGAACCGTTCGCATATCCCGGAACAAACATCACCGGCGTGGGACAGCTCGGCACGGGCGTCAAGATTCAGGAAATCCAGCGCGTGGTGGATTTTTTTGTGGAAGATCAGCTCCGCGTGGGAACCTCGAGCAAGGGCCAGCTCGAAATCGAAAAGGAAACCCTGCGCCGCGTGGAAGCCGCGCTCATGGAACCCTCCACCACCGAGGGGTTGAGTGATGTTCTGTCCACTTTCTACAAGGCCTGGCAGGATTTGAGCCTTAGCCCGGACAGCACCGCGGCCCGCAACCAGGTCCTGTCCGCGGGCCAGAACCTCGTGGATGTCATCAACCAGATAGACCAGTCGCTGCGCGACATCCGCAGCGACCTCAATGCGCAGGTGCGCGAAAGCGTCACCGAAGTCAACCGCATCTTGAGCGAACTCGCCACGCTCAACGACGAAATCAAAAAAGTGTATGTGCACGGAAACAATCCCAACGACATGCTGGACACGCGCGACGCGCTCCTGCTGGAACTCTCCCAGTACCTGGACATCAATGTCTCGGAAACCGACAACGGCATGATCGCCGTGCACAGCGGCTCCCGGCAACTGCTGTGGGACATGAATTACAGCCCCCTTTCCGACAGCCTGGCCTGGGACCACCCTTCACAGAACACCCAGACCCCTTACTTCAGCGATGTTACACAGGCCGATTTCAACATGCTCGCGGATTTCTCGAGCGGCGCGTTCAAGGGGCTGATCAACTCCCGCGACGAGATCGTGCCCGAAGTGCAGGACTGGTTCCAGGACATCGTGCGCACCCTCATGAACGAAGTCAACACCCTGCACTCCGCGGGGTTCGGCCTTCAGCAGTACAGCCAGGACATCGGCGTCACCACAACCAGCGACATCGTCGTCAGCCCCCCGGGCGCGGGCGTGGGCGACAACAGCGTGACTCTAACCTCGGTGCAGAATGTGCTGATCGGCGACATACTCCACATCGAGGAAGCCGACACCCAGGAGGGAGACGGCGTCACCGTCAAGGTCATCCGCCTCGACGGGAACCGGGTGTACTTTGAAACCCTGGACGATCTTTCCCTGAACAAGGCCCGCTGGGAGGGCGACGCGCTCTCAACATTCACCGTGGGTTCGGGTGCGCACATTTACAAGGTTGACGAGCCGAAAAATCTGTTCTTCGACCTGGCCATCACCCTGCCCAGCAGCTTCAAGGCCGACATGGCGCCCACCTACACCTCCACCATGATCAGCACCGTGCAGCTCCACCAGGACATTGACCTCAACACCACCCTGGCCGACATCGAGCGCATCTACGGCATAGACCTCACCGACGCCCTCACCGGCAAGAGCGTGGCCTTGAGCAACGACGCAATCACCCAGAACTTCACAGAAAGCACCACCTTCGGATTCTTCCTGCAGAAGATGAATGAAATGCGCCCCGAGATCAACGGCGGCAAGCAGGTGGAGCTGAAATTCGATGAGATCAATCACCGGCTCGTGCTCACCGGCAGCGAATACACCTCGCTCTCCGAACTGGGCGGCAAGTACGGCTCCGAAATGGGTATCATGCGCCTGTTCGGATTCGAGGGCCAGGCCCTCACCGGGTTCCAATTGTTCGAGGGCGCGGCCCTTTACACAACCACGCTTTCAGAAATCGGCGTGTCCGACGGCTACTTCTTGGTGGACGGCGTATCTCTGTACGCGGACAGCACGCAGACCCTCGCCAACAACCTCAACAACTGGAACGCGGCGCTCAACACCGCGGGCAGCACATCCCAGGGCACAAGCATTTTCTATGACCCCACGGCGCGCCGCATCAAAATCGTGAGCGATCACGCCTTCAGCGTGCGCGACGGCGTGAACCAGGCCGGGCTGCCCAACGCCCCCTTCATCAAGAGCAACTTTCTGGTGGAGATGGGCCTGCAGGCGGACAACGGGCAGATCACCTTCTCCGCGGCCCAACAGAAAGCCTCCATCACATCGAGCGACACGGGAGCACGCATCCGCGTCAACGAAGCCCTGCTCGGCAACGCCAATCTCGTGGCCGCGGCCACCAGCGCCGCGGGCGTGCCCGGCGACAACTCCATCGCCACCGCCATGGGCGCCACCCGGACCGTGCTCGCCATGAACAGCACCGGCGTGGGAACCGTGATCACACCGAACGAATCCATTGAGGAATATTACGATGCGCAGATCGGCGCCCTCGGCACCCGCTCACAGCGCGCCATCGTGGATCTCGAAGTCACCGAACGCTTCATGGAATATTACGAACAAAAGCGCGACGAGGTATCGGGCGTGTCTCTGGACGAGGAAATGACCAAACTCATTGAAGCCCAGCACGCTTTCGCCGCAGCCTCGCGCATGATCAATGTCGTGGACGAAATGATTGACCGCATCATCAACGGCACGGGTCTGGCCGGCCGCTAAAGGAAAGCATTAAAAACTAAAGTTTTTGGCCGATCCGGCCGATAAACAATTAAGACACGCGGCGATTTGAGGCATGCCGCGCCAACCGGGAGTGAAAGCGCATGGTCTTCTCAAGAGTCACCAACTCGGCAATGACCAACATTTTCATCAACGACATCCGCCGCAACCTCGCGGACATCACAACTTTGCAGCACCAGATCTCCACGGGCAAGCGCGTGAGCTTCCCCTCGGACGATCCGGTCAGCGCCGATCGCATCCTGCGGCACACGCAGGAACTCGACAAAATTGACCAGTACATCCGCAACATCAAGGACGCCGACGGCCTGGCTTCGAGCCAGGACAGCCTGTTCGACACGCTCGAAAGCGTGCTCATGCGCGTGCGCGACCTGGCCGTGCGCGGCAACAACGAAGCTCCCTTCACGCAGAACGATCTGGACCCCATCGCCCAGGAAGTGGACCAGCTCATCCACATGATGTGGACCCAGGCCAACCAGAAATTCAACGGCAAATATGTGTTCGGCGGCTTCCAGACCGACAAAATGCCGTTCGCCATCAGCAATGAACTCGAATATGTGGTCAGCGGCCTGGGCGCGGCCACCGACACCCTCACCATGCCCGCCACTTCCACTGGCAACATCAGCAAAGCCATCACGGACGCCAATTCCATCACCGACATCCAGATATTCAACGCAGGCACAGGCACCTGGAACAGCGTGGGCGTGGCCATCACCAGCGACCCCGCCACCAACCAGGTCACCGTGGCCGGAGGCGGCAACACCTTCAACAACGGAGACCGCATCCGCCTGGTCTTCAACAAAGATGTCATCATCACCTACAACGGCGACATGGGCGAAAAGGAAGTGGAAATCTCCGAAGGCATGAATGTGAAAACCACATTCGTGGGCGCGGCCGCGGACGCCTCCCGGCAGACAACAATCTTCGGAACCCAGAGCGAAGACGAGCGCACCGCCAAATCCGTGGAAGCCTTCCAGCTTCTGTTCGACCTGCGCGACAACCTGTACAAGTTCCAGGCGAGCAAGGACGCGGGCGTGGACATCATCAACGACCTGGGCCAGGCCATCACCGACATAGACGGCATCCGCAACCGCATCACCGACGCCCGCGCCGAACTCGGCGGCCGCGTCAACCGCATGGAGCTGGCCACAAACCGCCACGAGTCCATGAAAATCGAAAACAAAAAACTTTTGAGCAACCACGAAGATGTGGACATGACCGAAGCGTTGAGCGATCTCGTTCTCAAGCAGAACATTTACCAGGCCGCCCTGGCCGCAGGCGCAAAAATAATTCAGACAACACTGCTTGACTTTTTGCGCTGAATCCGGTTAAAATGGTCATGTAACTAAATACATTATTACTATTAGTAGAAGTCGCATGACCCTCCTCTAGGCAATAATCCCAACGGCAGCACGCGTTCGTCACGCTAGTTTTTGCGGAATGTGTTTCCGCGCCGGCGGCAATGGATGAAGCCGCCCGTTGGCGTTTTGAATGCTTAAATCATGGAGGATGCATTGAAACTCACGGTGTCGCATTTAGGCGAAATTGACGTCGCCGAATCCGAAATCCTGAACGCTACGGTGCCTGTGCCCGGATTCCCGGACAGCCACCGCTATTTCTTCATTGAGCGCGACAAAATCAAGCCGTTCAAATGGCTGCAGTCCGCGGACGATCCCAACCTCACATTCGTGGTGGTGGAGCCGCATTATTTCTTCCATGACTACAAACCCAAGTTCGGGGCGTTTGATCTCAAGGAGATCGGGCTTGGCCCCGGCGAAAAGCCCGTGCTGTACGCCATCGTGGTTCTGCCCGAGGACTTGACCAAAATGACCGCGAACATGCGCGGACCGCTCATTGTCAATCCCGCGGGAAAGCTGTTCAAGCAGGTGTTTATCGAAACCGACCGGTGGTCGGTGCGCGAATCCATCATCGAGGGCATCAAGCGCAAGGAGAAAGCCGCGCTGCAGGATAAAAAAAAACAGGGACCGCAGCCGGAGCATAAGAACGCGGGCACTACATGAGGTATGAACACCCAGGCGCCAGGAGGGCCGTTCCGTGCTGGTCTTATCGAGAAAACTTGAAGAAAGCATCATGATCGGCGACAAGATCGAAATCAAGGTCATCGCCGTGCACGGGGAAACCGTGAAGCTCGGAATCACGGCCCCGCGCAACATTCCCGTTCACCGCAAGGAGGTGTACGTCGAAATCGAAAAAGAGAATATCAGGGCGGCATCATCAGGAATGCCAGTTGAGACAATTGACCTGCTGCAGCACATATTCAAAGACGAGCAATCCTAACCTATTCAGACAAGCGCTCGCAGCAGTTCGTCAATTCACCCTATGTTCAAAAGGATCCTTACGCTGATTTAATCTGCTCGGGGGAGGGAGGTGCATAACGGCTACCCGACAATGAGGCAAAGGGGACCAGTCAAGGGAGCAAAGGATTTGTTCCCAAGTTTCTGGTGGCTCCAGGAACTATAAACAAGGAGGAGATAAACCATGTCAATCATGAACATCAACACCAACGTGAATTCTCTGATCGCCCAGGGGTCTTTGAGAAAGCTCGACTCCGGTTTAGGCACCACCATGAAGCGCCTGTCCAGCGGCCTGCGCATCAACAGCGCCGCGGACGATCCTTCAGGCGTGGCGCTGGCCAACAGCATGACCGCTCACATGCGCGGCGTGCACCAGGCCATCAACAACGCCCAGGACGGCCTCAACCTCCTGGCGTTCGCGGACTCGGCTCTCAACGAGACCCTGGACATCCTTCAGAGGATGAACGATCTGGCGGTCAAGGCGTCGAACGAGGCTGTTCTCACCACGGCGGACATCCAGTCCATCCAGAACGAGATTGACAGCCTCCGCACCGAGCTGTCCCGCCGCGCGGGCGCGGTGACCTTCAACACCAAGATCCTGTTCTCCGGCGGATTCTCCGACGGGCAGATGCTCCAGATCGGCGCCAACAACGGCGCAGCATTCCAGATCACGGTTCAACTGGAGGCCGTGACCCTTTCCGGAATGGGCTTCTGGAGCGTCCCGGACACGATCTCTCTGGTGGTCACCTCGGGCGCTGCGAACTCGTCGCTCGGCGCAGCCGTCACGGCCATAGACGCCGTGAAGAGCGCCATCAACATCGTCTCGAACATGCAGGCGGCCATCGGTGTGCAGGAGAAGAAACTCCAGTACATCATCAACGACTTGAGCAGCGAGGAAATCAACATCGCCGCCGCCAAGAGCCGCATCACCGACGCCGACATGGCTGCGGAGATCTCGGAGTTCACGCGCCTCCAGGTGCTGACCCAGTCCGCGACCGCCATGCTCGCGCAGGCCAACCTGCAGCCGCAGATCGTCACTCAACTGTTGGGCGTTGGCTAGGGTGTTTCCTTACCTACAGATTTAAACCAGTCACTCACATTAAAACACCTATTGCCTCCCGGCTGCGGCCGGGGGGCAGTTTTTTTTGTCCGGATCCCGCGGCGGCGGCTGCTGCTCTATAAATTGATCTGCAGATCTTTAAAATATGGCTTGACCCTAGAATGCGCGTTCATTATATTAATGTCTGTTGTGACACACTTCACAAAGGCAAAATTCCGTGAGCAAACCGGGTCCGGAACCTACAGGACACCCAATCAGAGCGGGCTGCGCCTGCTTTTTTTGTTTTATCACGAATGTGTTCAACATGTATAATGCATCTGCGGCGCGCCGCTGCGGCGGCCTGTGATGCTGTGAATAATCTTCTTTTCCCTTATCCGGGCATCCGGCCCGGAAATACCATCAGTGCATAGGAGGAATCGTATGAGCAAAGACATCAGGAAGGTGGCGGTTCTGGGATCCGGCGTCATGGGTTGCGCCATCGCTTGCCATCTGGCCAACTGCGGCATCCCCGCCCTGATGCTTGACATCGTTCTGCCCCTGTCGGACGATGACAAAGCCAAGGGCGTCAAGGAAACCGACCCGGCTCACCGCAACAAGCTCTCCGCGGGCGCGCTGGCAAAGGCTCTGGCCGCAAAGCAGCCCATGTCCCCCCTGTACGTGAACAAAAATGCGCAGCTCATTGAAGTCGGAAACTTCACCGACGACATGCACCGCATCGCCGAGTGCGACTGGGTTGTGGAAGTTGTTCTCGAACGCATGGACATCAAGAAAAAGGTGTTCGCCCAGGTGGCCGAGTACTGGAAGCCCGGCATGATCGTCACTTCCAACACATCCGGTCTGCCCATCAAGGAAATGGCTTCCGAAATGCCCGCGGAGATGAAGAAGCACTTCTTCGTCACGCACTTCTTCAACCCAGTTCGCCACATGAAACTTCTGGAATTCGTGCTCGGCGAAGACACGGATCCCCAGATCGCCTCGGCCCTGGCCGAATTCGGCGAAAAGGTTCTGGGCAAGGGCATCGTCATCGGCAAGGACACCCCCAACTTCGTGGCCAACCGCATCGGCGTGTACGGCATCATGGCCGTGCTCAAGCACATGCAGGACATGGACATGCGCTTCGATGAGATTGACGCCATCGCCGGCCCGCCCATGGGCCGCCCCAAGAGCGCCGTGTTCCGCACTGCCGACCTCGTGGGCCTCGACACCTTCAGCCATGTGTCCACCACAGTGTACGACCTGTGCCCGGACGACGAGCAGCGCGATGTGTTCAAGGTTCCCGACTTCATGAAGAAGATGGTCGAGAACGGCTGGCTGGGCAACAAGTCCGGCCAGGGTTTCTACAAGAAGGACAAGGTTGACGGCAAGAAGGCGTTCTTCATTCTCGACTACAAAACCATGGAATACATCCCGAGCGCGAAAGCCGATTTCGCCTCGGTCAAGAAAGCCAAGAAAGTGGACGGCGTGGGCGAGCGCATCAAGACCCTGGTGAACGGCGACGACAAGGCCGCCGAATTCGCCTGGAAAGCCGTGCGCGACAGCGTGATCTACTCCTGCAACCGCATCCCCGAGATCGCCGACGATGTGGTCAACATTGACAACGGCATGAAGTGGGGCTTTGCCTGGGACATGGGTCCGTTCGAGACAGCGGACGCCATCGGAACCAAGGACATGGTCAAGCGCATCAAGGCCGACGGCCTCGAAGTGCCCAAGATTCTCGACGAAGCCGCCAAAAAGGGCGGGTTCTACAAGAAAATCGGCCCGGTTCTCAACTACCTCGACGCCGAGACCTTCACCTACAAGCCCGTTCCGCAGACGGCCCTGCAGTTGAACACCAACCAGTTGTCCGAGCGGGTTCAGGGCGCGGTCAAGTATCTCACCGACCCGGCCAGCAAGAAAATCTCCATCGCCGCCCTGTACGAGGCCGGCAAGTGCTTCGCCCGCAACGCAGGCGCCAGCTTGCTGGACATGGGCGACGGCGTGTGCCTTCTCGAGTTCCACACCTACAAGGGCATGAACCCCGTGGATGCGGACATCATCATGATGATGATGCAGTGCGTGGAAGAAGTGCAGAAGCGCGGCTTCGTGGGCGTGGTCGTGGGCAACCAGGGCCAGAACTTCTCCGTGGGCGCCAACCTTCTGATGCTGCTCATGGAAGCCCGCCAGAAGAACTGGGACAATGTGGAAAAAGCTTCCAAGGGCCTGCAGGATGCGGCCATGCTGCTGAAATACGCGCCGTTCCCGGTTGTGACCGCTCCGTTCGGCATGGTGCTGGGCGGCGGCTACGAAGTGGCGTCCCAGGGCGACATGATCTGCGCCGCGGCCGAGACCTATCCGGGTCTGGTCGAAGTGGGCGTGGGCGTGCTCCCCGCAGGCGGCGGCTGCAAGGAAATGCTGCTGCGCCACACCGAGCAGGCCAACGGCAACAAGAACGAACCCTCGACCTTCAACTTCGTGCGCAACGCGTTCGAGAGCATCGCCATGGCCAAGGTCGCCATGAATGCGCAGCAGGCCATCGAGTGGGGCATGTTCCGGCCCACCGACCATGTGAGCATCAACAAGGACTATCTGCTGGACGACGCCAAGCAGCTCGTGCTGGGCATGGCCCGCGCCGGGTACAATCCCAAGTCCCCCAAGAAAGACATCCGCATGCCCGGCCGCCAGTACTACGCCGCGTTCCTCAACGCCATCTGGACCATGCAGCAGGGCAACTACATCAGCGAGCACGACGCGCTGATCGCCAAGAAAGTGGCCAAGGTCCTCACCGGCGGCGACATCGCCACCAACGCCATCATGACCGAGCAGGACATCCTCGACATGGAGCGCGAAGCGTTCGTCAGCCTCTGCGGCACCGAGAAAACACAGGATCGCATGCAGTACATGCTGCAGAACAACAAGCCGCTCCGCAACTGATGGAGCTGCAATTTGGAGACAAAGACTAAATCCGGAGGTTCACTATGAGTAGAGAAGCAGTCATCGTTTCCACGGTTCGGACGGCTGTCGGTCGCGCGAAAAAAGGCACCCTCAAGGACACCCGCGCCGACGATCTGGCCGGAATCGTGTTCAATGAAGCCATCAAGCGCGCGGGCATCAAGGCCGAGCAGGTGGAAGATGTCATCATGGGCTGCGCCATGCCCGAAGCCAGCCTGGGCATGAATGTGGCCCGCATCGCCGTCATGGCCGCGGGACTCCCCGACGATGTCCCCGGCGTGACCGTCAACAGGTTCTGTTCCTCGGGTCTCGAAGCCATCGGCATCGCAGCCGCCAAGATCATGGCCGGCTGGAACGACATCATCATCGCCGGCGGCCTCGAATCCATGACCATGGTTCCCATGGGAGGATTCACCCCCGAACTCAACCCCAAACTGGCCGAGGAATATCCCGAAGCCTATTGCCCCATGGGCATCACTGCGGAAAATGTAGCCACCCGCTACAACATCACCCGCGAAATGCAGGACGAGTTCGCTTACAACTCGCACATGAAAGCAGCGCAGGCTCTCAAAGACGGCGTGTTCAAGGACCAGATCGCCCCGGTCAAGACCCGCGTGTGGAAGGAAGGCAAGGGCTGGCAGGAGGTCACCTTCGAAGTGGACGAATGCCCGCGCCCCGAAACCACCATGGAAGGGCTCGCCAAGCTGAAACCCGTGTTCCGGCTGGGCGGCAGCGTGACCGCCGGCAACTCCAGCCCCATGAACGACGGCGCCGCCTGCTCCGTGCTCATGAGCAAGGAAAAAGCCAAGGAACTGGGCCTCAAGCCCATGGCCACTTTCCGCTTCCTGTCGTCCGTGGGCTGCAAGCCGGACGAAATGGGCGTCGGCCCCCTGTACGCGATCCGCGATCTCATGAAGCGCACCGGCCTGAATGTCAACGACATCAAGACCTACGAGATCAACGAAGCCTTCGCGTCCCAGGCCCGCTACTGCTGCGAAGAGCTTGGTCTGGACATGTCCACCGTGAACAAAAACGGCGGCGCCATCGCCTTGGGCCACCCCCTGGGCTGCACCGGCGGCAAGCTCACCACCCAGTGCGTGTATGAAGCCATCGCCAGCAAGAGCCAGTACGGCGTGGTTTCCATGTGCATCGGCGGCGGCATGGGCGCGGCTGGCCTGTTCGAAATCGAGAAATACTGAACCGCGGCAAACGCCGCATCACCATGATTCACTCTCGGGAGTCCCCGCAATCCGGGGGCTCCCGGTTTCTTTTCTGCAAAAATACCGTCCAATACGCCGATATTACTTTATGGGCCAACATGTTTCGGACATGCCTTTGCGCGTGCGCCTGGTTCCGTTCTCGCGCCGCCACCTGGAGGATACCCTCACTTGGGTGAACCTGCCGGAACTCTCGCATTTCACCGGCACTCTGTTCCCGGTGTCCCGCGCCGCACATTACAAGTGGTTCAACCAATTGAAAGACGACCCTCTGCGCCGCTGGTTCGCCATCGAGGCTGACGGTGCGCACTGCGGCAACACAGGCGTCAAGAGGCTGGACACGGAAAACCGCTGCGCGGAACTGTTTATTTACATCGGCGGCGAACAGTTCCGCGGATGCGGCATCGGCGTGCGGGCCACGGAGCAGCTCACCGAGTGGTGCTTCGGCCTTCTCGGACTGCATCGCGTGTTTGCGCAGGTCTTCGCCTACAACGCCGCGGCGCTGGCATGTTACGAACGCGCCGGATTCGCGCGCGAGGCCGTGCTGCGCGAACACTATTTCCACCAGGGGCGGCGGCATGATCAAATCGTGCTCGCCCGCGTGAATCATGGTGTATACGGATCACAATAAAACCGTGGCGGTCGTGCTGGCCCGCATGGGGTCCACGCGCATGCCGGGAAAGGTGGCCCGGCAGTTTTCATCCGGACTGTCCATGCTTCAGCTTCTGATCCGCCGTCTCAAGCGCTGCTCCACGCTCGACTCCATTGTCATCGCATATCCATACCTGAATGAAAGCCAGCCCATCGCGCGCATCGCGGCCGTCGAGGGCGTGCTCACGAGCGGCGGCAGCGAGCACGATGTGCTCGACCGTTTCTATAAAGCCGCGCTCGGCCGCCGCGCGGGCATCATCGCGCGCGTATGCGCCGACAATCCGCTCACAGACCCCGTGGTCATTGATCGCTGCGTCGAGGAATTCCATGCAAAACGCCCCGATTATCTGATCCCCACGGGCGTACCCCTGGGAACCTTCGCGGAAATCATGTCCCTGAACGCCCTGCAGCACGCGTGGGACAACGCCACGGATCCGGGCGACCGCGAGCATGTCACACCTTTCATCCGGCGCGACAAAAAGAATCTCACCCACAGCGAACTGCGCTGGCCCCCGGTGCGATGGATTCACGATCGCCTCACTGTGGACACCGAGGCGGATTTCAACAAGGTGGACGCCATTATCCGGCGCTCCGGCGGCGACGGCGTCTGGATTTCTCTCGAAGACCTCAAGACATGACCGCAGCCAACAAAACACTCCTTGTCATCGGCGCAGGCGTGTTGCAGGCGCCCGC
>JAGUYV010000093.1 GCA_020061125.1 bacterium
GCCCGTGGCCGTAACGGCGCCGGCCGCGGAGCCGCGCCGCGCGCAGATTGACCTCGCCACTCCGGGCGAGACCCTCAACCGCATCCAGATCAATGTGGCCGCGGGCGTGGCCTACAGCCTGTACGCGGACGGCGCGCTGTTGCTGAACAGCACGGGAACCGGCGGCGTGCAGACGCACAGCGCCTTCGGCAGCGTGTCTCCGAACTCCCTCTTCGTCCAGTTCCAGCCCGGCCAGGGCGGACCCGCCAGCGTGGCCTCCATCACCGCCTCGAATGTCGCTTCTCTGGGCGCGGCCGCCTCCAGCTTCGTGGATGTCAACAACGACAACGACAACATGGCCACCTACACACTGAACACCGCGTTCGGCAATGTGGCCGAATCTTTTGACCAGTTGCAGATCAGCGTCAAAAACGGACATCCCTATCTCATGTACTGGTCCGACGACGGCGTGGCCTGGAACCTGCTCGGTTCGAGTACGGGCACGGGCGCGGTGCAGTCCTTCGGCCCGGCAACAGATTTGACCGTAGACACCTCTGGCGACGGCGACGCATACTTTCGCGTGATTCTGCGTTCGGGCGAAGACGCGGGCGCGGCCATCCTCGCCGCCCCCGTGTTCACAAACCACATAGACCGCGACGGCGACGGGTTCCCGGATGTCATCGAGCAGACCGCCGGGTCCAGCCCCACAAACGGCCTCGCGGTTCCGTCCTGGTCCCTGTCCGGACAGCCCGATGCGGACAATGACGGGTTTCTGGACCACTCAAACTATGACCGCATTTATGACAACACCTATCTGGCCTCGAACAATCCGTTTGGCGGCGCGTGGGACGGCTCGGGCACGCGGCTCGGCAACCCTCTCGACGCCGCGGGCGGCCAGTACCCCAATCCCGGCGACACCGTGAACCCGGTTCTGGTTCCTTCGAACACGGACACCGACGGCGACACCATCCCGGATCCCCTGGACCCGTTCGTAAACACGGCCGAATGGGCCACCTGGAACGATGTTGAGGCCTGCTTCCGCGGCGGCTACGAGTTCTTCATCTCGAACCGCAGCACTCCGGACCAGCCCGCGCAGCGCGATATTTATCTCAAAACCGGGCCGGGCAGCTATCAGCTCGTGGCCAATCCGGGCGATGCCCAGAATCTCATGGTGTCCTGGGACGCATCCAAACTCGCCTACGAGTCCGGCGGGTCCATCTGGGGCGTGGACCTCACCACCACAAGCTGCGGAGGCTCCGGCGCCACCTTTTCCGCGCCCTATCTCATCGCCGCCGGGGGCAGCAACCCGAGTTGGTCCCCCTACAACGACCAGGTGGTCTACGACGACGGCGCAAACCTGCACATCGTGGATATCGCCTCGGGCGCGGACACCGTGATCGCGGCTGGAACAAACGCGGACTGGTCCCCGGACGGCGACAATATTGTTTACGAAAGCGGCGGCGGCCTGTGGGTCTACAACACTGTGGCCGAACGCTCTTTCGACACCGGCCTTTCAGGAACGGGCGCCACCTGGAACACCGACGGCACCAAAATCTCGTTCCGCAACGGCAACGATGTGCATGTGGCGGACATTGACATCATCAAGACCCCATACGCAATCCAGGCCGGGGGCATGAACGGCGAATCCCAGCGCCTGGAACTGCCCTTGCCCGACACCCGCGCAGGCGTTCTGGGCCTTCTGGGCCTAACGCTCATCAACAACGGCGCGGCGCAGTCCGCCATAGACACCGTGGACGCGGCCATCGAAAAACTGTCCGAAGCGCGCGCCCAGGCCGGCATTACTTACAATCAGTTGTCCGCGGCGCTCAACGATATCTACGCCTTCCGCATCAACATCGAATCCGCGCGCTCGCGCATCCAGGACGCGGACATGGCGCGCGAGGCATCGGACATGGCCAGGAACAACATCCTGCTTCAGGGGTCTTCGGCCGTTCTCTACCACAACACCAGCGCCATCGAGCAGGCGTCCCTGCGCGCCATTGACGATTCCCTGAAGTATTCCCTGTACGAGACACCGTCCAGCAGTTAAGGCGCATGAGCGGTTATCGCACGATCCGCCCAATTTTACTAACCCGTTATTAACCCGATGAATTTTTAGCGGACAGGCGTTGCCCGCCGGCACGAAGGCGTTGCCGCAAAAGCCGGTTTCCGGGCCGCGCATCTCGCGCTGCGCCTCCGGGCGCGCCCGTATATGTGATCAAGGTCACAACATTTTATCCGCAATGAGTTTCATGCGTGCGGCGCCTGGATAGATATTGAACAGGAGAGCTTTGCGCTCGTTGACCCAGGCCCTAGCCAACAGCAGTCATAAATTCACAAGGCGGTTGAATGACCGCCATTTTTTTGGGGAATTGTCAGGCCGGTATGCCTGATTGCGCGCACGCGCGGCGCGGCCATGCTGTCCTAACCCGGCCTGCTGCTGCGGAATCGTTCACAATACGACGGGATTACGGGTTCTGCACAAGCTCCAGAAGCACGCCCATGGTTCCTTTGGGGTGCAGGAACGCCACTTTTGTGCCGCCAACCCCCGTGCGCGGTGTCTGGTCAATGAGCGGGACATTCTTTGCCTTGAGATCCGCGAGCGCGGCTTCGATGTCCTGCACTTCCAGGGCGATGTGGTGAACGCCAGGCCCCTTGTTGTTCAGAAATTTGCCTACGGGGCTGTCCGGCTCCGTGGGTTCCAGAAGCTCGATGCGCGTGTCGCCCACGGGCAGCATGGCGGTTTTCACCTTCTGCGCCTCGACGGTTTCCCTGTGCGCGCATTCGAGGCCCAGCCCTGCGCCGTACAGAGCCAGCCCGCTCTCGATGTCCTTGACCGCTATGCCGATGTGGTGGATTTTTCCGATCATTGTCTGTGTCTCCCCCGCGAGGATTCCGTTAAGTTTAGATTACAGAAAATGTCTCGACTGTACAAGGCGGCCGTGGACCCGCGCTCCCGACTGTGCAGATCGCGCGGTCAAAAACCGGCGCGCATTATGGATCATATCATAATACAGGGTGCGGCCCTGGTAGAAATGCGCCGGTTGACGCCCCGGATCCGGCCGCTGTAAAATGAGATAACTATTAAAAATAAATTAGGGATCGGCGCGCTCGTCGGCGCGTTCGGGCCAGGAAGCATTTGGGGGGAGCGCTAATGCAGCAGTACTTGCAGGACATGATAGACGCGGCACCCGCGTCTGTTGCGCGCGCGGGCAGATTCGCGGCCGCGGGCGCCATCGGCGTGTGCGCCGGGCTGTTCTTCATGGCCGCGGCCAAACTCGTGCTTTTCGCCGTGGGAGTGGCGCTGACCCATGTCTCTTAACAAGGACTTCCTGGCCCGTGTGGGCATCGCCGTGCCCGCGGCGGTTCTGTTTCTCACCTTCGCCTTTTACAGCGAGTTGAATTTTCTGGTGGTGTGCGGATTTTTCGTGGCGCTTGCGCTGCGCGAGTATTTCGCGCTGGTGCGTCGCGGCGGATACCGGCCCATGCCCGTGCTGGCCGCGGGCATCGCCGGCGTGTTCTTCTTCGTGGCCTACACCGCGCCGCGGGGCGACATATCCTCGCTGCACATTGCGCTCATCCTGTGCGTGGCGGCCATGGTGCTGCTCAAGGGCGCGGACATGGCTCTACAGCCGGGACGCGGCATCTCGCCCGCGGTGTTCGCCAGCATGTTCGGCGCCCTGTACATCGGCGGCTCCATCAGTTGCGCCATCAACATCAACCACATCCAGCGCGACATCTTTCCGGGCATGAGCCTGGGCCAGGCGCCCTTGGTGCTGCTGCCGTTCGTGGGCGCGTGGGCGTCGGACACCGGCGCGTACCTGTCCGGGCGCATCGTGGGCCGCGAAAGGCTCACCCGCATCAGCCCCAACAAAACCCGCGAGGGCCTCATGGGCGCCGTGGCCGCGGGCTTCACGGCCACCGTGATTTTCGGAACCTCGCTCGGCGTGCACAGGCATGTGCTGCTCCTGCTCGGGCTTATCCTGCCCTTCGCGGCACTGGCCGGAGACCTGTTCGAATCCGCCATCAAGCGCCGCTTCGACGCCAAAGACTCCGGCGCGTTCTTCAAGAACCACGGCGGCGTCCTGGACCGGTTCGACAGCATCTTCTTCTGCGCGCCCATCACATACTTTTTGCTCTACTATTTCTACATCTACAGGTAATGGCCCGGCGGCGCGGCGAAACCGCTGTTCAACGCCGCCGCAAACTGATACAATATTTTCTGCATCCGCGGCGGCCCTGCACAGGGCGCGGCGCGGACACGCCAAGAAAGGATGCCACACCTCATGGCGGTCACATTCGAAGACATTCAAACCATCGGCACGGTGGAAAAAAACAAGCGGGAAAAAATCCAGGTCAAGCTCGTGTCCGTAAACGGAAAGCCGTGCCTGGACTTCCGCATCTTTTTCAGCACGGCCAAATCCGAGGACCTACAGCCGTCGGGCAAGGGCCTGTGCCTGACCCAGGAATGCATGAGCGAGCTTCTTCCACTGCTCGAACAGGGCCTCACCGAGCTGAAGAACCTCAAACCCGGCGAATGACCCCGCATCCGGCGGCCCCCGCCGGACATTCGCGCAATCGCCTTCCGCGACGGGACGCGCTCACGCGCGTCAATGGCGGATCGTTTTTTGACGGCGCAGCCGCGCAATTATGCACATGAAAATGATTTATCCGGAATCTTGAATAAGGCTTGCCAGGCGCCTGCCCGGGACCACGGAAACCAAACCCCAATGGCAAAGCCGGGGGACGCCGCGCCTTGTTGCCGCGCCGCATGCCCCGTGCTTCAGTTCGTCATTGCCGCCTGTTCAGATTTCACGATCCGGCCGGCCATAAGCTCCCGGATCTTCTCGAGGTCGCCCACCCCTGTGCTGGCCTGATACACCTGGCACCGGTGGTAAGAGCTGTTGCAGCAGAACTTTTTGTAATCCTGGCGGTACGGAACCATCAGGCCCAGCGCCCCGGTCTTGCAATACGAGTGCCGGGTCTTGAAAAGAAACGGACATTGCATAATGAACCTCTGCCCCTCGCGCCGTTCCCCACACAAAAAACTGGCGAACAGCGCCCTTTTCTGGTTTGCATTCAGTTCGTGGAGCAATCGCCACTCATTTCACGCATCCATGATTATAATGAAATCCACGGAAATTACAACATTTTTATGATATTCAACAATAATCCGGGATTTTTTAAGGCATCCGGCGCACAGATCGCATCAGCATGAAATATGCATGATTCAGGGGATATTGCGCGGCCACGGAGCAGGAGCAGATCCAGATACGATTAATTGAGCAATTTTGTAGCTGTGGGGGTGTCGAAAGAGCCAGGCGGCGCAAAAAGCGGCGGACAGGCACGCGGAAAAGCGCCGCCTGTGGGGCTGTTGAAAAAACCCTTCGCCTATCGAGGATGTGACTCATGCATTCGCAAGGCTGCGAAAAACCGGGGGACTGGGTCGCTGTTGAAAAACTCGTTATTTGCTTTCTTGGCATTGTTTCCAAGTACCGCAAATGAGCAAAAGTGAGGAAAAACACCGGGACTGGGTGCGTTTTGCGA